>NZ_JBVVAK010000107.1:0-28181 GCF_055792825.1 Microvirga sp. GN3 | reverse complement strand
TTCGGCCGAAGGCTGAAGACCCTCAGGGGCCTCACACCCTACGAGTTCATCTGCAAATGCTGGACACAGGAGCCCAAACGCTTCACCTTTGACCCGGTCCATCAAATGCCGGGACTGAACACTTTAGAGCATCGGACCCAAAAGTGGATTTGCACTTTTGGGATCGATCCGATGCTCAATCCCTTAAGCGGCGCATCGTTCGGTGCAGAACCGGAGGTCTGCACGATGCGCTAGAGGCGGAAATCCTCGCCGAGATAGAGGCGCCGCACCTCTTCGTTCGACACGATGGCATCGGGCGTGCCCTCGGTCAGGACGCGGCCGGAATGGATGATATAGGCGCGGTCGATGAGGCCCAGCGTCTCGCGGACATTGTGGTCCGTGATGAGCACGCCGATGCCGCGCCGGGTCAGGTGCCGCACGAGGTTCTGGATGTCGCCCACGGCGATGGGATCGATGCCGGCGAAAGGCTCGTCGAGGAGCATGAAGGTCGGCTCGCCCGCGAGCGCCCGGGCGATTTCGCAGCGCCGCCGCTCGCCGCCCGAGAGCGCGATGGAGGGCGATTTGCGCAGGCGCGTGATGTTGAACTCGTCGAGGAGCGCATCGAGCTTGCGTTCGCGCTCCTTGCGGCTCGGCTCGACGATCTCGAGCACGGCGCGGATGTTATCTTCCACGTTGAGGCCGCGGAAGATCGAGGCCTCCTGCGGGAGGTAGCCGATGCCGAGACGAGCCCGGCGATACATGGGCAGGCTCGTCACGTCGTGCCCGTCCAGGCTGATGACGCCGCGATCCGCGCCGACGAGGCCGGTGATCATATAGAAGATCGTGGTCTTGCCTGCGCCGTTGGGGCCGAGCAGGCCGACGGCCTCGCCCGCGCGCACGTTCAGGCCTGCATCCTGCACCACAGTGCGTCCGCGATAGCTCTTCTGCAGACCCTTGACCGCCAGGATTCCAGGGCCGCCGAACACGGCTTCGCTCCCGGCGCGATGAAAGACATGCGGGCTCGACCCGACCGGATGGGGTTCCAGGAGGCTCACGTCGGAGGGACCGGTTTGAGAACGGTTGAAAAGCGGTTTCACAGGCTCATCGTCGATCATGAAAAAGGGGAAAAGCGGGAGATAACCTCCCGCTCTAGTTCGTGGCCGGCCTTTGCTGAGGCTTCGGCTTGGCCGCGCCTGCGGCAGGCGCGCCGCCACCGGCTCCGGTCGGGGCAGGCCCGCCTTGGCCGGGCACGAACAGCGCCCTCACGCGGCCGCCGGGCGCCGTCTCGATATTCGCCACGCCGGTATTGATGTCGTAGAGCACCCGCTCGCCCTTGGTGACGTTCGGCCCGTCGCTCAGGGTCGCGTTGCCGGAAAGCAGGATCTTGTTGGAGCCGCGGTCGAAGGTCGCGTTCTCGCCCGTCGCCACCTGGGTGCGCGACACGATGGTGACCGGGCCCTTGCAGTCGATCTTCTTGATGGCGCTGTCATCGGCCGGCTGCGCAGCCGGCGCGGCCTGGCCGCCATTCTGGTCCCGCTGCTCGTAGAACACGGTCATGACCGTGCACTTCATGGTGCTCTCGCCCTGAACCGCGACCACGTCGCCGGAGAAGACCGCGCGGCCTTCCTTGTCGAAGACGTCGAGCTTGTTGGCGTCGATCTTGATCGGCTCCTTGCTGGAGCCGAAATTGCCGAAGCCGACGGCGCGCTCCTTGCTGGCCTGGGCCCAGGCGGCCTGCATCGGAACCGGGGTGAGAAGCGCGATGGCCAGGGCGGCGCGTGTGAAACTCATCATGGACGGATACTTGTCTGTTGGGGTGCAGGCGCTGTTGAGCCCGTGCCGATTGCTTCCGAGGTGGGTGAGGCAGAGCCCGACGAGGGCTGGATGACGGTGCGGACACGGCCCTTGAAGCTCATGACCTTGCCATTGTCCGAGACATCGAGCCCCTCCGCCTCGATGGTGCCGTTGCCGAAGGACACGCTGACGGGATCCTCGGAGACCACCGAACCGGCCTTGAACCGCACGAAGGCCCTACGGAGCTTGACCTCATGGCCAGAGTCCGTGGTGACCACGATATTGTCGCGCAGCCTCATCGTCTCCTTCTTGGTGTCGAGGGTGCCGGAATCGGCCTGGAGCTTCGCGACGCTGCCGCGCTCATCGGTCACGATGCGCGCCCTGAGATCCTTGAGCTGCACGAGGTCGGGCTTGCGCACATCCTGCGTGGCCGCGCTGGCCGTCACCTCGTAAGGGCGGTTGTCATTCTTGAAGCCGTTCAGTTTCGGGCTTGCCATGGTGACGTTAGTGCCGCTCACTCCGATGGAGTCAAAGCTCAGATTCTCGATCTGCTGGAACGGGTTGTAGTAAGCCACAACGCCGACGCCGGCCATGCCCATCAGGGAGCCGAGGGGAATCGCAATCTTGGCAAACCGGACCCAGCGGGAATGGCGACGAGCCTTGTTGAAGGCGCGCGACCGTACAGCCGACCTCGAGGTCGGGCCATCACGCATCGTGGTGCCCTGAATTCCCGCCACCTTGTGCAACCCCTTCCGCCTCATCATCGGCACGGCGCCATGCCGGAGGGACATGGCGATGTTATGACGGATATGGGTTTTATGCGGGAAAGTTTAAGCGCGCGTCAAGAATGGGCGAAAATATCCGTGTCCGGCCAGCCGAGAAGGTCGAGCTGGGCCCTGGTCGGCAGGAAGCTGAAACATTGATGGGCAATGCCGAGCCTGTTCTCGCGCTCCAGCAGACGGTCGAGCTTGTCCTTCAAGGCATGGAGATGCAGCACGTCGGAAGCGGCGTAGTCGAGCTGGGCCGTGGTCAGGGTCTCCGCACCCCAATCGGAGGATTGCTGCTGCTTCGACAGTTCCACCCCGAGCTGCTCGCGCGCCAGATCCTTCAGCCCGTGGCGGTCGGTATAGGTGCGCACGAGCCGCGAGGCGACCTTGGTGCAATAGATCGGGCGCGGCATGATTCCGAAGGTATGGAAGATGACCGCAAGATCAAAGCGGGCATAATGGAAGATCTTGAGCACGCTCTCGTCGGAGAGCACGTGGATCAGGTTCTCCGGCAAAGGGCCGTCCTTGAGGATCTGCACCACGTCCGCCGTGCCGTCCCCCGTCGAGATCTGTACCACACAGAGCCGATCCCGATGCGGATTGAGGCCGAGCGTCTCGGTATCGATGGCGATCGCGGAACCGGGCTTGTAACTGGCGGGGAGGTCACCGCGATGGAAGCGTACTGTCATGGCAAATCCAAAAATGCGCTAGAGCTGCTTCCACGTGGGTGGAATCAGCTCTTTTCTATATCTTGCCGCATTTTTGACGGCGAACCGGAGCCACTTCGCCGAAAAATGCTCCAGACAAGCCTCTAACCTGTCTCGGCACCGGCTTCAATGGACGAGAAAAGCCCCGCATTAGGCGGAGCTTTCCCAGTGTCGACCTTTGGGAGGGCCTCAATAGCAGGTCCGGATCCGGCGCACGACCACACGGCCATAGGCATTGACGACGCGGCGACGCTCGAAGGCGCATCTCGGCGGAGCGTAATAGGCCGGACCATAATAGGGATTGGCCGCAGCACTTGTGATGGCTCCGAGGGCGAGGCCGCCGATCACACCGGCCGCAACCGCGCCGCCGTAGTTGGGACGCCGGTAATAGCCGTAGGGATAGCCATAGCCGTAACGACCGCCGTAATAACCGCGGCGCCCATAATAGCCGTAACGAGCACCGCCATAATAGCGGGGAGCATAATAGCGTTGTCTCAGTCCATGCGGAGCGTAGTAATCACCCTCATACCGACCCCAGCCCCGCTGGGCTTCGGCCGGAACGGTTTGAAAGGCCACGGCACCGACAAGAATAAAACCCGCACCCATCAAAGTCTTGAACGAAACGCCCATGGCGTCCTCCAATAACTGGAACTTTGATGACAACGGCATGCCAAGCCGCGATGTTCCGCTTTTGTCTTTGACGCCAGGGTTATAAGACCAAGCCAATTGCTCCCACTTAAGTGTTCGCGGACACGTCTTCGTGAGCAAGCTCTAGGATCTCTTTCCCTTGTCCCTCTGGCGATTTCCGGCCTAGGTTAAGCCTCTCTCAAGGGAACAATGCCAGACTTCGCATAGGTTAATGCGGCAAGCTGCTCGGGAGGGTCTTCTTACGGGTCCGAATCGGAGGAGTTGGAAGAGTGTCAGTCGAAAACTCCCTGAAGCAGCAGATGCTCAACGCTATTCCTCATCTGCGGGCCTTCGCTATCTCCCTCTCCGGCAGCGTCGACAGGGCGGACGATCTCGTACAGAGCACCCTGCTCAAGGGCTTGAGCAATCTCGACAAGTTCCAGCCCGGCACCAGCATGCAAGCCTGGCTCTTCACGATTCTGCGCAACGATTTTCTCACCCAGGCCCGGCGGAGCAAGCGCGAGGTCGAGGATCCGGAAGGATCGTGGGCCGAGAAGGTGGCGGTGATGCCCGAGCAGGGCGCGCGGCTCGATTTCACCGATATGCTCAAGGCCTTGAGCAAGCTTCCCGTCGATCAGCGCGAGGCCCTTCTGCTCGTCGGCGCTGAAGGCTTATCCTACGAGGACGCGGCACGAATCTGCGGCACCAATATCGGAACCATCAAGAGCCGGATCAACCGTGCCCGCAATCGCCTGTCGGAAATACTGAACCTCGATGCCGAGAACGATCTCGGCCCCGACAATCTCGTGAGGGCCGCTCTTTTCATGCACGCCGCACCGTGAGTGCTGGCTCACCAAATGACGCCGGCACTCACGGTGCTTCGTTCTTTGAGGAGCGCATCGTTGGACGCGGACCCAGAGGGCCGAGTCAGCGTAAACCTAGTCCACTTTTCGCTGGCGTGATCCGTCGGGTCCGCACGATGCGTTAGAGCAGAAACCAATCGGCCTTCACATCATGTAGGCCGGCAAGGCAGATCACAGCTTCAGCCTCGCCGTCTGCATCCGTGTTGAGAAAGATGAGTGTCTGTTCGCCATCGACACCAAAGCGCACCTGACCGGAACGGGTAAATTCGGCCGTTCCGATAAAGGTGAAGGCCTGCGCGCCATCCCGATCCTCCCTCGCGTCGATCTTCACCAGGTTCAACCGGTCGCCCTCGGTGCGATCGAAATCGAGCATGATGTCAGCACTCGATGCGGAGGAGCCGGTCTCCCCGGTGGATAGCCATGCGAAGGTATCGGCACCGGAGCCTCCCGTCAGCCGGTCGATGCCTGAGCCGCCTTCCAGCTTGTCGTCGCCTGCATTGCCCTCGATGTGATCATCACCACCATCGCCATGCAGATCGTCGTCGTTCGAGCCGCCCGCGATCGTATCGCCGCCTGCGAGGCCCCGAATGAGATCCTTGCCACCTAAGCCTGTCAGAACATTGCCGCTCGCGTTGCCGGAGATCTTGTTATCCAGCTTGTTGCCGGTCAGGTCGATCGCAGCCGTGCCGGAGGTGTTCGTCGTCCACAAAATCTCGACGGACATCGTATCCGCCAAGGCGAAGCTGACCTTGGTCCGAACGGTATCCTGCCCTTCCCCGGTTCTCTCGAGGACAACATCCTTGGCATTGTCGATGACATAGATATCGTCGCCGCGTCCGCCGATCATGCGGTCCTGTCCGATCCCACCGTCGAGGGAATCGTTGCCCGCCATGCCGTTCAGTTCGTCGTTTCCGGATCCTCCCAGAACATTGTCATTGCCGGCGCCGGCATAGATGACATCGTTTCCGCCGGCACCATCGAGCGTATCGGCCTGATCGAGAGAGGTGGTCTGGGGAGAGAGGCTGACGATATCGCCGCCGAAGCTCGCCATGTAGAGATTGCCGAACGCATCCTCACCGAAGACACCTGGCGTTCTGAATGTTGGCAGATCATCTCGAATATCAGCCGTTACATCGCTGACGGACCCGCCGATGCCACCCGTATCCATCGCCCAAATCCGCGACCAGCTCGGATCGGCGAAGAAATACTGGCCATGGAAAGCATCTTCCTGGCCACGATAGACATAGCCGCCGACCACGTATGATCCGGATCTGTGGTCATAGGCGTGAATGGGATTGGTGTAATACGGATAGGCATTCGGATCGAAGGGACCCTCTGTGCGGCTCCAGCCATAGTTCGCGCCAGGCTGGATCAGATTGACCTCCTCAAACTTTTTTTCTCCTACATCGGAAACATACAACTCACCGGTCGCGCGGTCGAAACTCCCTTTCCATGGATTGCGCAAACCTGCTGCGAAGATGTCCGTGCCCGACGCGTCGCCCGAGATGCCTGCAATCGTGGACGGGTTGTCCGTTGGGATGGCATAATTCCTGTTAGGGTCGCCAGGGAAATCGTCCCCATTCACGTTCAGGCGTAGGATCTTCCCGAAGGGATTATCGAGCCGTTGAGCATTGGCTCCGTTCCCGGCATCGCCAACATTGACATACAGATATCCGTCGGGCCCAAACCCGATCCAACCGGCCCGATGACGGTGGCTGCCATCTGGAAAATCGATCTTCGATACGACGTGTTTGCTATTCGGATCCGCTACGAGGGGATTGTCTGCCGATGTCATGTAGCGGCGGATTTCGACATCGCCCGCGAGAGTACTCATATAAAGGTAGACGTAGCCGTTATCGGCATGGTCAGGATCAAAGGCGAAACCGAGCAACCCTTGCTCCCCCTCGATATTGACCTCCGACGTCACATCGAGAAAAGGGACCGGGAGAAATTGCCTAGTATTGAGGTCGATGACCTTTACGATTCCTGTCTGATCGGCCACGAAGAGGTGGTCGGGATCGTTTGGTGAAGCCGTGATAGTCAACGGCACAGGGGTTTTGAATTTCGGTAGCGTGTAGGACGCAAGCTTTGTCGCCTGGATCGAAGTCGCCTGCGAATGAGCCGTGAAGCCGTAGATCACATCGGCAGAATCGGTGCCGCGAAGCGCATTCGACGTATTGTCACCATTGATGGTTGTTTTGCTGACCATGGGCGTTTCCTCTTCGTGAACGCCCCCACGCCATGGTCATAACAAAGGAAATCATTGACATAAATTATACGTTATAACTATTCGTAATCTGATTTCGACAGAACATCTTGACGGCATCGATTCCATGGCGATCGATTCCCTTGAGGCACCATCCCCTGATAACCCGGAGATTGCCTGATTTCCTCTAGGGAATTTACGCCTTGAGAGGACGTGCTTTCGCTTCAGACAGGGCTGAAGAACCAATGAGGTAGGTGCTCGGTCGAGGCGCCCGACGATCCGGGCGCCCCCTGATCACGATCAGTGTTTGGTTCCCTCGCCCGCGCGGTTGATGGCGATGCGCTTCACCTCCGGGCGGTTCTCGGTCGATTTGGGCATGGTCACGGTGAGAACGCCATTTCTGAAGGTGGCGTCGATCCTGTCTTCCTCGACGTCCCAGGACAGCGGGATGCGGCGCTCGAAGCGGCCATAATAGCGCTCGCTGAAGGCGCGCTCCTTGTCCTCGATCTCGGATTTCCTCTCGCCGCGAATGGTCAGGACGCCGTCACCCATCAGGACTTCGACATCCTTGTCCTCAAGACCGGGCAGTTCTGCGCAGACACGCACGTCCTTATCGGTCTCGACGACCTCCACATGCGGCCAGCCCGCCATGCGGTTGGTGCTGCCGGGCGAGGCCATGTCGAAGCCGCGGAAAACATCGTCGAAGAGGCGGTTCATTTCGCGATGCAGGGTCATGAAGGGATCGCCCTCGTCGCGATAGCGGCTCGGAGCCATCTGCTGGTTGCGAGCCCAGGGAATAAGATCACGCATGTTCATGGTGCCTTCCTCCTTCACTCAAGCTGAGGGTTGCGGCGCCGGCTTAAGGCCGGCGCTCTTTGAATGTCATGCTGAACTTCAAGCAGCCTTGCCGTGCTCGATCTGCTGCGGATGCCGGCCCGGACCTTTCGCGTCGGCACCGGACTTGATCTCGATCCGGCGCGGTTTGAGCGCTTCGGGCACTTCGCGCTTGAGTTCGACAGTCAGCAGGCCGTTCTCAAGATTCGCGCCCGTGACCTTCACATGATCGGCGAGGTTGAAGGTCTGCTTAAAGGCGCGGGTGGCGATGCCGTGGTGCAGATACTGCCTGCCCTCGTCCGAGTCCTTCCTCTGGCCCGTCACAAGAAGCTGATTTTCTTTCTGAACGAGCTCGATCTCATCGGGAGAGAAGCCTGCGATGGCCATCGTGATGAGGTACCGGTCCTCGCCTAGCTTCTCGATGTTGTAGGGCGGCCAGTTGGCCATGGACTCGACCTGGGCAGACTGGTCGAGCATGTCGAACAGCCGGTCGAAACCGACCGTCGAGCGATACAAGGGAGAGAAGTCGAAAGCTGATCTCATTACCATATCCTCCAATGAGCAACATGGACGTGAGAGCGCCGGACACCCGCCGGCGCCCGAAATGCCAAGCCTTTGAAAGGCCTCAGCAATATTGATTTTAGGAACGGATTTTCCGGATTTCAAGAGGAGACAGAAAGCCAATCATCATGGGTCGGCACGCCTTTGAAATTGGCTGGCCATCGCATCCGACGAGCGCTAGCATCCGGGCGCTTCGACCAAGGAAAGACAGATCATGCTCCGCATTCTCTCCCTTGCCGTCCTGACAGCTTTCGCCGCTCCGTCTCATGCAACGGAAGCTCCCAATAACGATCCCATCATGGCCCAGCAGCAACAGGCTCCGCAGCAGACCCCTAAACGGGATTGCGAAAGGAACCGGGACGAAGGCGTGAGCTCCTAGAGCTGCGGCACAGAGACTGGCTCATCATCCGGTGACGCTAAAAGGGGCTCCTCCGGCGCCTCATTGGCTTGTTTCCGCCGACGCAGAGCGGCGTTGAGCTCCGCCCCGAAGATGAAGATCGCGGCGGAAAGCTGCAGGAAGATCAGGGCCGTCAGGATCCCCGCCAAGCCTGCATAGGTCGATTTCAGGTGGGTCATGTTCGCCAGGAACTCGCCATAGAGGCTTGCTCCTGCGAGCCACAAGATCAGGGTCGCGGCGATGCCAGGCACCACATCCCAGGAACGCGGGCGGGTATCGGGCAGCCACAGATGGGTGGCGGAGAGCCCCATCACCAGAACGATGGACGCCAGGCCGTAGCGGACCACGTCATAGGTCGGGCCGAGGCCCTTGAGATCCGGCATGTAGGACACGGCCCAGCGCCAGATCGACGGCCATAGAACGACCAGGACCGAGGAGGCGACGAGCGCTCCTGCCCCGATCAGGATGAAGCCGATACCGATGAGCCTCGCCTGCCACCAGGGCCGGAAGCGTTCGACGCCATAGGCCCGACACAGGGCGACCCGAAGGCTCTCGACGCCGTTGGTGGCGACGAGCAGTGTCAGGACGATACTGATTGTCAGCACGTTCCTTCGTGGAATCAGAACCTTATCGGCCTCCCGCGCCAGAGGGCCGGCCACGCCTTCAGGCCAGAAATCGAAGAGCAGGTGGACGATATGCGTCGAGATGCGTCCCGCTCCGAGAAACGCCGCCAAGGCGGCGACGCAGATCAGGAACGGGAACAGGGCGATGACCAGCGAGAGAGCCACATGGCTTGCCATGGCCAACCCGTCGTTGCGCGCAAAGCTCCTGCCGGAATCGGCGAGGGCGGCAAGGATCGATCGGGCGCGGGGAGAAAAGGGGGCTAGTCGCATCGTCGGCTTGGACATCGTGGATCGGCGGACCGTGCGAACGAAGTTGCGCGATCCGGTCCCTTGATGCGGTCAAGGACGCCGCATGGCAAGACCCATGGTCGTCCCACCCGTCCTTGGACGTCTACGAGATCCGGCTTCGGGCCTCGTTCGCCAGTCGGATAAGCATCGGGCGCACCTCGTGCGGTCCCGTCAGGGCCTTTGGGAAGGCCAAGCGGAGGATTTCGTCGCCCAGTGCCATCTGGATGCCTTCGGGATCGATGCCGATCAGGTGCCATGTCCCCTCGCGGGCGCCGCAGAGCTGGGTGGCATAGAGCGATACCGCATCGCTGTGCTCCGCATTCATGTGCTCGACGGCTCCGGCTTCGAATTCATAGAAATCGAAGAATTCGGACATGTCGGCAAGCAGGTCCTTCGCCGTCATGCGATAGGCTCGGCCGAAGCCGCCATTGAGGCTGCCGGATGCGGTCTTGAGGCGCCAGAAGCTGAAATCGGGGAAGTCGACATAGAGCTCGGCCTTGGGATGCTGCAGCAGATAGCGGCGCCGGATGCTCTTCGTCTCATCCGTTGCCCGTTCCAGCCGCTCTGCCGTTGCCTGCAGCGTCAGGCGCGGATGCGCCAGCGGATCGCCCTTGCCGATGGAGGACAAAAGCAGGGAGCAGCGCGGATCGGCTTCCATCAGCTTCGTGTGCACTGAAAGCTGCGAGGTGAGGATGATGGGAGAACCATCGAGATCCGTTCCGACCTGAACGAGGCTTGCAAACGGCATGCCGCTTTCAGGATCGTTGGTGGCGAGCGCACCGGAGCGGGCGGTGCGCATCAGCCTTTTTGCAAGGGTGCGAGCTTCGTCATCGACAGGCAAAGTCGGGTCTTTCGCCATCTCGCGTCCTCCGGCTTTCGCTATCAGGGTTATATACCCTAGAGCGCCGGAACCAAAAGTGAACAACGCTTTTGGGTTTGGTGCTCGGCTCCTTAGTCGGAGCACTAATTGATGCGCTAGCGATGCCGTTCGCGAAGCGTCTCGAATCGAGCAAGCTGGTCCTCTTTCAGGCTCCGATCCTCGTTGCGGCCGACGAAGACCTTGAACATGACGCCGCCATCCTGGTTGACGAACTGCACCGAGCAGGAGCGCTTGCCGAAGAACGGCCGGTCGATGAAATAGACGAACCGGCAGCGGTCCATCCTCAGATGCCCGCCGATGGGGCTGTCGCCGTGAATGTTGAAATAGCCGCGGCCGAGGGATCCGGGCGGAACGCTGCCCTTGCACTCGAAGACGCCGTCGCGGGTGTGGATCACGAAGGTGATCTCGCCCCAGCCGGTCAGATCCTGCCAGATCTCTTCGAAGCGTGCGCCGTCGGCACGTTGCGTGTTCTCCGGCCCCAAGCAATCCAGCACGGCCTGCATGGGAACGGCGCGCTCTTCCGCGATCGTCTCGAGAATTCCATCCGGCTTTGCCGCAAGATCCTGCCGGATCAGCTCTTCTGCTGACGCCATTGCGCTCACTCCGCCGCCGTGGGCATGCGGCCGATCGACTGGATGACCTCGAAGCCTTCGAATTCCGGATGCGCGAGCGTCATCGGCTTGTCCGAGCCGCTGCTGGCGCGGATGTGGGAGATGCGGAATTGCTCGGAGCGCGTCCAGGCCTCGAAATGCGCCTTCGAGACCCAACGGGTATACGAGGAATAGAGCACATGGTCCTCGCGCTCCGGCCCGCGCAGCATATGGAATTCGATGAAGCCGTCGAGTTCATGCAGATAGCTCTCGCGAGTCAGCCAGCGCTGCTCGAAGTCTTGCGTGACGTCCTTGAGGACCTTGAAGCGGTTCATGGCGATGAACATCGAAACCTATCTCCGTATCGGATGGGATGAGATCAGAGGCCGGCGCCGGTCACGATCTGTACGGACCGGAGCCAGGGGCGCGACAATCTGAAGGGCGAAGGGTGACATGGATGCGCGAGGCCCCTCAGACAGGAAGGTAAACATCCCGACGATCCCGGCCTTTGACATTGTTATTCTTGAGCGACTGGCTGGCTTGCGCAGAAATCGGGTTCGCGCTGGCTGGCTATTTTAACCATCTCCTTGAAGAGAAGGGTTTGCATCCGATATCCAAATCAAGTAACTGCGTCAATATGAACTCCGACGATCGTAGTTTTACATAATTCTAAACTGCGAATACTGAGCAATGACAAATATTTGCTAATTTAGAACAAGTAGAAACTGGAGACAGCCGTGCATACCCCGCCTTCGCTCTCGAATGCCAAAACCGACCGGCCGACACTCGTGAAAGAGGTCGATGTTGCGAGCCTGGTCGGGAGCGGGCGCGAAGTGGTTCTGGTTCACAGGGGTGAACGCTACCGCCTGCGCATCACGGCCAATGGCAAGCTGATCCACGAAATAGAAAGCCGCTTTCATGCCCATCCTGTCACGCCGCACGCTGTTTCTGGCACCGCCCGTTTTGCTCTATGCTTCAAAGCTCCGCGCCGAACCCGCACAACGCATCGTCAGCGTCGGCGGGGCGGCCACCGAGATCCTCTACCGCCTCGGCCGGGCCGATGAGATCGTCGGGGTGGGTTCCACGAGCCTCTTTCCCGAAGAGGCGCTCAAGACGAAGAAGAATGTCGGCTATGTCCGCCAGCTCGGGGCCGAGGGCATCCTGTCCCTCAATCCGACACTCGTCATCGCCTCCGAGGGCGCCGGCCCGCCCGATGCCCTGCGCCTGATCGAGCAGGCCGGCGTTCCCATCGTCCGCATCACGGACGAGCCGAGCCCTGCTGGAATCACGAAGCGGGTCGAAGTCATCGCCAAGGCGGTGAATGCCGCTGAGAAGGGCGCCGAGCTCATCGCCGAAATAGAGAAGGGTTTTGCGCAATTGTCCGAAGCCAGGGCACGCGTGACGCGGCCCGCCAAGGTGCTCTTCGTCCTGTCCCTCCAGAATGGGCGCCCGCTCGTCGGCGGACAGGGAACGACTGCCGACGCGATGTTCGCGCTTGCCGGCGCCACCAATGTCGCGTCGTCGCTCACCGGATGGAAGCCCCTGTCCAACGAGGGCCTGATCGCGGCGGCACCCGAGGCCATCGTGATGATGAATCACGGCCCCGGCGGCGCGGCGTCCGATCCCTTCGCCTCGCCAGCTTTCGCCGCAATGCCGGCGGCCGCGCAGCGGCGCCTGATCGTCATGGATTCGCTCTATCTTCTCGGCTTCGGCCCGCGCACACCGGCCGCGGCGCGCGACCTGATGGCGGCGCTTCATCCCGATCAGGTCGTCGCAGCCAAGCCATGACGGCGTTGGCCCTGGAGCAGGACCATCGGCGTTCAGCCTTGCGTGATCGTCGGACGCTTCTGTTCGTAACGCTCGGGGTGCTGCTTTTCCTGGTGAGCCTCCTTGGTCTAAGTCTCGGCGCAACGGGTATTCCCCTATCCCGCGTTCTCTCCGTCCTTGGCGATGCACTTACCGGTCATGTCGCGCCGGGAGGCGATGCACTCATCATCCTCCAGGTGCGCCTGCCGCGCCTGCTGCTCGGTCTTCTGATCGGTGCGGCGCTCGCCTCGTCTGGCGCGCTGATGCAGGGGCTGTTTCGCAATCCGCTGGCCGATCCCGGTCTCATCGGCGTCTCGGCCGGCGCGGCGCTCGCCGCCGCCGCGACGATCGTGCTCGGCGACAAGCTGCTTGCGCCGCTCGTCGGCTCCCTGCCCTTCAGTGCTCTGCCCATCGGTGCCTTTGCCGGCGGATTGATCACCATGCTCGGTTTATATCTCGTCGCCACCCGCAGCGGGCGCACCTCGATTGCCACCATGCTGCTGGCAGGCGTCGCCTTCTCAGCACTCGCGGGTGCAGGCATGGGCCTGTTCTCGTATCTCAGCGATGACCGCCAATTGCGCGATCTGACGTTCTGGACTCTCGGTTCTTTAAGCGGCTCAACCTGGACGAAGGTGATGGCCGTGACGCCGCTCGTTCTGCCCACCCTTCTGGCGATGCCTTTTTTGGCGCGAGGGCTGAACGCCTTGTCGCTCGGCGAGGCGGAAGCCTTTCATCTCGGCATTCCCGTACAGCGGGTGAAAGTCATCGCAGTCCTGTTTGTCGCGCTGGCTGTCGGCGCCTCCGTCGCCGCTTCCGGCATGATTGGCTTCGTGGGGATCGTCGTGCCGCATGTGCTGCGTCTCATGGCCGGCGCCAACCACAAGATGCTGCTGCCGGCATCAGCTCTTCTGGGTGCCGCGCTGCTTGTCGCCGCCGATACGGTCGCACGCACCATCGCGGCACCGGCCGAACTGCCCATCGGCATTCTCACCGCCGCCATTGGCGCGCCGTTCTTCCTCTGGCTCCTGCTCCGGCGTCAGGGAGGCATCGCCCTATGAGTGCGCTTCTGGAAGCGAACGGCGTCTCCTATCGCAGCGGCGGGCGCGCGTTGGTCGATGCCGTCGATCTATCCATCGCAAGCGGCTCGTTTACCATCGTCATCGGCCCCAATGGGGCCGGCAAGTCGACGCTTCTGCGCATCCTGTGCGGCGAGCTCCCTCCGACGGAAGGCGAGGTTCGCCTCGATGGGCAACCCCTGCGTTCCCTTCCAGCTTGGCGTCTTGCGCATAGCCGGGCGGTGATGCCGCAAGCTTCCGATCTCAGTTTTCCCTTCACGGTCTTCGAGGTCGCCTGCCTCGGCGTCGAGGGCATCGGTAAAGGATTGTCGCGAGGCGACAGGCAGCGCTTTGCTCTCGATGCGCTCGCGCAAGCCGATGTGGCGCATCTGGCCCAGCGCAATTATCAGACACTTTCGGGCGGGGAACGGCAGCGGGTTCACTTCGCCCGCGTGCTGGCGCAGTTGCAAGCCGGTCGAACGGTCGAGACGCGGCAGATGCTATTTCTCGACGAGCCCATTGCGAGCCTCGACCTGAAGCACCAGCTCGCTCTGCTGCAAACGGCAAAGAGCCTCGCGCAGGGCGGCCTCGCCGTCATGGCCGTGCTGCACGTCCTCCAGCTCGCCGCCGGCATAGGGGACGACCTGGTCCTGATGCATGGAGGGCGGTTCGTGACGCGGGGGCGACCCGACACGGTTCTCACACCCACCATGCTCGCCGAAGTCTTCGGCGTGAACCTGATCCCCTCCGTTCTTCCACCAAGCCCCTGGACTCTGGCCCAGGCAGGCCCGCATCTCGATGCGGTCCGATCAGTCTGAGCTTCTGGCCGAAAACTCACCACTTTCGTCATCGCCGGCCTTGTGCTGGTGACCACAATCCAAAAGGTGCAGCGTTTTTCTAGCGCATCGGTATGAGCCCGGCGATGAGGGGCGTCATTCCCGGCCAGGCACTGAGGCCCGGCCCCCTCTGCACCCCCATTCGTCCGAACCCTATACCAAGGACCTAATCTGGGAATGTTGACTTTCCAAAACGTTTTGGAGATCTATTTATGAGCACCAGGAGAGTTTGAACCCTGTGTCGAACCTGAAGATTCTTGCGCAATCGCTCGGCCTGTCGATCACGACGGTATCGCGCGCCCTCGACGGTTACCCCGACGTGGCGCCGGCCACCCGCGAGCGGGTGCAAGCGGCAGCCCAGGCCATGAATTACCGGCCGAACCCGGCCGCGCGCAGCCTGCGCCGGCGCAGGGCCGAAGCGGTGGCCGTAACCCTGCCGACGGAGCCGGGGCGCTTCGGCCCTCCGATCTTCCTGAACATGCTCGCTGCCTGCGGCCAGAGGCTTGCCGAGGAAGGGCTCGACCTGATGCTGCTGCCAACCGCCGGCCGCGCCGGCGAGATGGACACCTACCGACGTCTCCTCGATGGAAGGCGCGCCGATGCGGTGATCGTCGTGCGCACGCGGCTTGAGGACGAGCGGGTCGCCTTCATGAAGGAGCGCGGCATTCCCTTCGTCACCCATGGCCGCACCGCCCAGCCGGAAGAGCACGCCTTCATCGACGGCGACGGAGAGGCCGGCTTCCGGGATGCCGCTCGACAGCTTGCATCCTCCGGCCACCGGCGCATCGCCCATATCGCGGCTCCGCAGGACTTCACTTTCGCTCATCTGCGCCGCAAGGGCTGGCTGGCTGCCCTTGAAGAGATGAACTCGGAGCCAATCGAATATACGGCGCAACCGACGGAAGCCGGCGGCTACGAGGCCGCGCAATGGCTTTTGCAGCAGGATGCGCCTCCCACGGCTCTTCTGTGCGCGACCGACAGCATGGCGATCGGCGCTTTGAGCGCGCTCAAGGAGCGCGGCCTTGCTGCCGGGCGCGATATAGCCGTGATCGGTCACGATAATCTGCCGTCCGCTGCATTCACGGACCCACCGCTGTCGAGCATGGAGATCGCCGCGCCCGATGTCGGCCGGCAGCTGGCTGAGATGCTGATTGCGCGGCTTGGCGGACGCGATGCCCGCGAGCTGCAAACCATTCTGCCGGTTCGGCAGGTTCCGAGGGCCACTCACGGAACGACGAACTGAGCCTGATGCCCTCGACCTTTCCGGCCCCGGGTCGAGCGGCACTAAGAAGGGACCGATGGAGGAAGGAAATGACGCATCCGGTATCGCTTCGCGCCATTGCCGCCGCGGCTGCCCTTTTCGGAGGGCTCACGATCGCTCAGGCGCAAGAAACGATTTTCTACTCGACACAGCTTCGTCCCATCGAGGAAGCGACGAAAGTCCGCGAGGTCCTGCTGAAGGGATTGCCCGGCAAGGTCACATACGTCGTCGATGAACCGCCTGCCTTCGCGGTTCGCATGAAGGCGGAAACGCAGGCAGGCAAGCGCACGGCGAGCGTCGTCGGCGCGCTTCACGGCGAATTGCAGCCGCACGTGCCGGCCGATCTCCAGCCCGTCGACGATGTCGCGGCGAAGCTGACCGATCGCGGCATTCCGGCGAGCCTGATGGATCTCGGCAAGCTCGGAACGAACCAGCAGCAATACATCCCGTGGATGCAGGCCACCTACGTGATGGTCGCCAATAAGCAGGCGCTGCAATACCTGCCGGCAGGTGCAGACGTGAACAACCTCACCTATGCGCAGCTGCAGCAATGGGGCAAGAACATCGTCGACAAGACCGGCCAGCGCCGCCTCGGTTTCCCGGCCGGCCCGACGGGCCTCTTGCCGCGCTTCTTCCAGGGCTATTTCTATCCCTCCTTCACCGGCGGCGTGGTGACGACCTTCAAGTCGGCCGATGCGGAAGCCGGATGGAATGCCCTGAAAGAGATCTGGGCGGTGTCAAATCCCAATTCCACCAACTACAACTTCATGCAAGAGCCGCTGCTCGCGGGTGAAGTCTGGGTCGCGTGGGACCATATTGCCCGCGTGAAGGAAGCGCTCACCCTGCAGCCCGACCAGTTCGTCGCTTTCCCGGCGCCCGCCGGTCCGAAGGGGCGCGGCTACATGCCTGTGATCGCCGGCCTCGCCATTCCGAAGGATGCGCCGAACCGCGCAGGCGCCGTGGCGGTGATCGAGCACATGACGAAGCCCGCGACGCAGCTGGCGACGGCCGCCGAAGTCGGCTTCTTCCCGGTCGTAAAGGCCCAGCTGCCGCCGGATCTGGCGCCTGGCATCAAGCTGCTCGCCGGCGCGGTCGATGCAACGCAGAATGCGAAGGATGCGCTCGTCTCGCTCCTGCCCGTCGGCCTCGGCGCCAAGGGCGGCGAGTTCAACAAGGTCTATATGGACTCGTTCCAGCGCATCGTGCTGCGCAACGAGCCTGTGAAGGACGTGCTCGAAGCCCAGGCGAAAGTGCTCGATGCGCTCATGAAGGAAACCGGCGCACCCTGCTGGGCCCCCGACAAGCCGAGCCAGGGCGCCTGCGCCGTTCAGTAAAACAGCAAAAGCCCGGCGGAACGCGTTTCGCCGGGCCCATCCATCGCGAGTGGAGCGGCTTTCCATGCCTGCGCGCACATCCTGGATTCCCTATGCGCTGATCGCGCCATCGGTCGTTTTTCTCGCCGCGCTGTTTCTCGTACCGCTGGTGCAGACGGTGTGGCTGTCGGTCTCGGCGGGAGATGGCCTGTCGCTGGAGAATTACCGGCGCATGGCCGGCGACCTGAATTTTGCGCTCGCCGTGAAGAACACGTTCCTGCTCACCCTCGTGGTTGTGCCGCTCCAAGTCGTGCTGGCGCTCGGCATGGCCACCATGGTGACGAAACTCGATAAGGGCCGCGATCTCGTCTTGTGGGTGCTCACCATTCCGCTCGGCATCTCGGACCTCGCCGCCGGCCTTGCCTGGCTTGCGCTTTTGCAGAACACCGGCTATCTCAACTCCGCGCTCTATGCGCTCGGGCTCATCCAGGGGCCCGTCGGCTGGCTCTCGCAGGAAACGCCGGTCGCCCTGTTCTTCGCCATCGTTCTGGCCGAACTCTGGCGCGCCACGGCCATCGTGCTGGTGATCCTGATCGCTGGCCTGCAGCTGATCCCGAAGGAATTTGCGGAAGCCGCCGAGATCTTCGGCGCGAAGCCCTGGACGCGCTTCACGAAGATCACCCTGCCACTCCTGAAACCCAGCCTGCAATCGGCGCTGATCCTGCGCACGGTGCTCGCCTTCGAGGTCTTCGCCGTCGTGTACGCGCTCGGCGGGCGCAACTTCCCGGTTCTCGCCGGCGAGGCCTATGTCTGGCAGAACGACAACCAGAATTACGGCGTGGCCGCGGCCTATGCGGTTCTCATCATGGCGATCTCGCTCGCCGCCACCGCGGTCTATCTGCGCGTGCTGAGAACGCGTCCGGAGCAACTCCCATGACAAGCAGCGCGGCCGAACTGAAATCCACCTCGACGAGACGCAGCATGGCGCTTCCCTCCGCGCGCCGCCTGCTTCTCTGGACCGGCCTTGCGGTGCTGATCGCCTGGGTGCTGGTGCCGATCTATCTCGTCGCGCTCGGCGCCTTCGGTGGAAGGCTTGGCGTGTTCCGCTGGCCGAAATCGATCTGGCCCACGGACCTGTCCTTCGCGGCCATGAGCCAGTTCCTCGCCATCGAGGGCGTGTTCAATGCCCTCGTTAACTCGCTCATCGCGGCGGGACTGACGGTGGTGTTCTCCATCGCGCTCGGTGCTCCCGCGGGCTATGCGCTGGCGCGCTATACCTTCCGCGGACAGAACGCCTATCGGCTGCTCGTTCTCCTCACCCGCGCCTTCCCACTCGCCATCCTGGCGCTGCCGCTCACCGTCTCGTTCATTCGCTTAGGACTCTACGATACGCCCTTCGGCGTCTCGCTGATCCATACGGTGCTGGCACTGCCCTTCGCGGCGCTCGTCACGCAGAGCCTGTTCATGGGCATCCCGCGCGAATACGAGGAAGCGGCCTGGGTCTTCGGTTGCACGCGCTTCCAGGCCTTCATGAAGGTGATCCTGCCGCTGGCCCTGCCGGGCCTTGCCGCAACCGCGATCTTCGCCTTCGTGATCTCCTGGAACGAGGTTTTCGCCGCCTCGATCCTCACCGTGCGCGAACGGACACTCACCGCCTATCTGCTCCGGATTCTCGCCGAGAGCCCGCTGCATTACCGCTTCGCCGGCGGCTTCATCCTCATCATCCCCTCCGTGCTCTTCATCTTCGCCGTCAGGCGATACCTGTTCGCGGTGTGGGGCATTGCCAGCAAGTAACGGAACACGTCATGGCTGACATCGTCATCGATCGCGTCGTCAAGGAATTCGGCTCCTTCCGCGCCCTGCAGGAGGTCTCGCTCACCGTGAATGACGGCGAGTTCGTGGCCCTGCTCGGCCCCTCGGGCTGCGGCAAGACCACGCTTTTGCGCATCATCGCCGGCCTCGAGACGCAGACCTCTGGCCGCGTCGTGATCGGCGGGCAGGATGTGAGCGACCTCGCACCGCGCAAGCGCGGGCTCGCGATGGTGTTCCAGAACTACGCCGTCTTCCCACACATGACCGTGTTCGAGAACGTCGCTTTCGGCCTGCGGATGCAGAAGGCCTCTGCCGCAGACGTGAAGCGCAAGGTCGAGCGCGCGGCGGCCTTGCTCCACATCGAAACCTATCTCGACCGCTATCCGGCCAAGCTCTCGGGCGGCCAGCGTCAGCGCGTGGCGGTGGCCCGCGCGCTTGCCGTCGAGCCAGCCGTGCTGCTCATGGACGAGCCGCTCTCCAATCTCGATGCACTCCTGCGTCTTGAAATGCGCACGGAACTGAAGGCGGTGCTGCGCGAAGCCGGAACCACGACGATCTACGTGACGCACGACCAGACCGAGGCCATGGGCCTCGCCGACCGCATCGCCGTGATGTATGGCGGCAAGATCGATCAGATCGGTTCGCCGCTCGAGATTTACGCCACGCCCGCGACCCGCTTCGTCGGCGGCTTTATCGGATCGCCACCCATGAACTTCATCAAGGTCCAGTGCAGCCATGGCACAGCGAGGATCGGCGAGGCCGCGCTGCCATGCCCATCGACAGGCAAGGACATGGAACTCGGACTGCGCGGCGAGGATGCGAGCTTGAGCCCCAACGGCTCCGGCATTCCCTTCGATGTGCGCGTCGTGGAGCCGATGGGCTCGCACCTGCTCCTCACTGGTGCCATCGACGGCCAGCTCGCCCGCATCGTCGCGCCGCCGACGGCAAAAGTGAACGCCGGCGAGCGCGTGGGCCTGAATGTCGATCCCGCGCGCGTGACCTGGATCGACAGCACCACCGGGCGGGCGCTCGCCCGGGTTTGAATTAAAGGAATTTTTCAAATGACCATGCTTCCGAAGGAAGAAGCCGCGCGCACCATTCTCGCGCGCAACGATCGCGGTGGTTACACGGTCCCGACCGACCGGCTCTATCCGTTCCAGTGGAACTGGGATTCCGCCTTCGTGGCCATGGGCTTTGCCCTCTTCGACGTGGACCGCGCCTATCGCGAGCTTGAGCGCTTGATCGAGGGCCAGTGGGACGACGGCATGATCCCGCATATCGTGTTCCACGCGCCGAGCGACACCTATTTTCCCGGTCCCGATGTGTGGGGCACGCGGCATCGCGTGCCGACCTCCGGCATCACGCAGCCCGCGGTCTTCGGCATGGCCCTGCGCCATGTGCACGAGGCTGCTGTCGCCAGCGGCATGACCAACGCGACGGAGCGCACCAAGGCCCTGTTCCAGGCCGCTCTGCGCTCGCATCGCTGGTGGATCTCGGCGCGCGATCCGGAAGGACTTGGCGTCGTCTCGATCCTCCATCCCTGGGAGAGCGGCAGCGACAACTCGCCGGCCTGGGACGCGGCGCTCGCCCGCGTGCCCACGACCACGACGACCGCGATCCGGCGCAAGGACACGGGTCACGTGGATGCCTCCATGCGCCCGCGCGACGAGGATTACCAGCGCTTCATCCATCTCGTCGATACCTATCGGGATTGCGGCTGGGATCCGAAGCGGCAATGGGCTGCCGCGCCCTTCAAGGTCGCCGATGTGCAGATGACCGGCATTCTCGCACGCGCGACGGCCGATCTCATGCATCTGGCCGAAACTTTTGGAACGAGCGAGGAGAAGGCGGAGCTCGCCCGCATGCACGAAAAGCTCCTTGACGGTCTTGCCAGCCGCTGGCGGCCGGAGCTGTCGCGTTTCGTCAATCTCGACCTGATCTCAGGACAGGACATCGAGGCGCCGACGCAGGCTGCTTTCATACCCCTCGTCGCCTTGACACTCGATGAGCCGAAGCGGAAGGCGATCACGGCGGAGATCGAACGCTGGCTGTCCGGCATGGTCGTCGGCGTTCCCTCGACGCCGTCCTTCTCGCCATCTTTTGAGCCGAAGCGCTATTGGCGCGGCCCCGTCTGGGCCGTCGTCAACTGGCTTATCTCGGACGGCCTGCGCCTGAATGGGTCCGAGGAACTTGCGCGGCGGATCGAGCGCGGAACCGTGCGAGCCATCGAGAAGGCAGGTTTCTGCGAATATTTCGATCCGACGACAGGAGAGGGTCTTGGCGGAGACACCTTCTCCTGGACGGCCGCTGCCTACATGGTGCTCGGACGGCGAACCTGACGGCGGGCGTCAAGACGGCTGCAAGGTCAGGCACCCGTACCCGGTCATCGGTCTGGTTGTCCAGGAATTGCTCTGGAGCATTGTCAGGCGCGGACCAACGGTCCGCGCCTTCGAAAAACGGCATCCGCAGTTCTACCAAGGCTAGGAACGCCAGCTTAACGGTCGGCGCGATGTGCTGTTGCTGAGCCTTCTTCAAGCTTCGCATCAGACCCTCAGGAAGGGATAGCGCCTTGTCGGCACGGTGCCAAAGCGCTCATATTCATAATAAAATCAGTGGTTTACGAGGGATTTTTTGAGATCTCTTGCACGACAGCATTGATGCGACACCCAGCTTGGGGGCGCGTACGGCGAATCCGGTTGGCATATTGAATCAATAAAATGCAAAAAACTATTTGCATTTCAAAATTTCATTATGCAATATCTACCCATGATCCACAGATCGGAAATCCGAGCCGGCGTATCGACCATGGACGTCAATGGGCGGCGGCTTCGTATCGTCGACCTCCCGGCGGCGATTGGAGGCGACCTCGAACGCATGCCGCATATCCTGCGGATCATGCTGGAGAACGTGCTGCGCAACGCAGGCGAGGATGCGCCGCGGGCCAGGGCCGCGATCCTGGACTGGCTGGAAACCGGACGCAGCGAGGAAGAGATTCCCTTTCTGCCCGGCCGCGTCATGATGCACGACACCACCTGCGGTCCAGCATTGGTCGACATTGCCGGTATGCGGGCTTCCCTCGCCGAGGCCGGACACGACCCGAGCCGGCTCAGTCCCGTCCTGCCCGTCAACGTTTCGACCGATCATTCCCTCGGCGTCGACGTGTTCGGCTCACCCGATGCGCTTCGGCGCAACATGGAGCGCGAATATGGACGCAACGCCGAGCGCTACCGCTTCATGAAATGGGCGACGCGCGCGCTCACCGGGTTCCGCGTCCATCCGCCCGGCACCGGCATCATGCACACGCTCAACCTCGAGCGCCTGGCGAGTGTCGTCACCACCTCCGAGAAGGACGGTGTGTCCTGGGCCATGCCGGACACCCTGATCGGCACCGACAGCCACACGCCGATGATCAACGGCATCGGGGTGCTCGGCTGGGGCGTCGGCGGACTGGAAGCCGAGAGCGTGTTCTTCGGCATGCCGGTGATGATCCGCGTACCGGATATCGTCGGCGTGCGTCTCAGGGGGTATTTACGTCACGGTGTACTCGCAACCGATCTGGCATTGACGGTCACCGAGCGCCTCCGTCGCATCGATCTCGCCGACCGCTTCGTCGAGTTCTATGGTGAGGGTGTCTCGACGCTCTCCGCGGGTGACCGTGCCGTCATCGCCAACATGACTCCGGAATTCGGGGCCAATTCCGGCTTCTTTCCCATCGACGATCAGACGCTGCGCTATTTGCGCGAAACAGGCCGCAGCGCCGATCACATCCGTCTCGTGGAAGACTATGCCAAGCGGCAGGGTCTCTGGTTTGATCCTAAAGCGTCTCCGCGCTTCACGGACACGATCGAGATCGATCTCGGCGAGGTCGAAGTCAGCCTCGCTGGGCCGCGCCGACCGCAGGACCGCATTCCAGCAGGTAAGACTGTCGAAGCTCTTGCTCCCATGCTCGCGGGCCGTCCGATCTCGGATGGTCAACTGGGCAACGGGTCCGTGGCTATCGCGGCGATCACGAGTTGCACCAACACGTCCGATCCGAGGCTCCTGGTCGCCGCGGGCCTCGTCGCCCGCAAGGCGCGAAGCTTCGGCCTCACGCCGCCAGCCTGGGTAAAAACATCGCTCGCGCCGGGCTCGCCGACAGCCGAACGCTATCTGCGCCGCGCCGGATTGCTGGAGGATCTTGAGGCGGTCGGCTTCGGCATCGTCGGCTATGGCTGCACCACCTGCATCGGCAATTCCGGTCCGCTGCCTGCCGTGGTCGAGCAAGCCATGACGGAGCGCGGCATCCTTCCCGTCGCCGTTCTGTCCGGCAACCGCAACTTTCCGGGACGCGTTCACCCGCAGCTCGAAGCAGGCTTCCTGGCCTCGCCTCCTCTCGTCGTCGCCTTTGCCCTTGCGGGCGACGTGAACCGCAACATCCTGACCGATCCCATCGGGCGCGCGTCGTCCGGCGAGGAGATCAGACTCACCGATCTCTGGCCAAGCGGCGGCGAGATCGATGCAGCACTCGCGATGGCCATTGATGCAGGCGATTACGAGACCTCGTACGACGAGGCCGAGGCCAGCGAGACATGGCGGGTGCTCGATGCGCCTGCCACCGATCTCTTTCCCTGGAATCCGGCCTCGACCTATATCCGCCGTCCACCCTTCGCAGGGTTCGGCAAGGGCACGCTGCTCGGAGCTTACGCGGCGCATCCGCTGCTCGTGCTCGGCGACGACATCACCACCGACCACATCTCGCCGGCGGGGCAGGTTCCGCAAACGGGCGAGGCCGCCGAATATCTCATCGAGCGCGGCGAGAACCGGCGCGACCTGAACGTCTTCGCGGCGCGCCGCGGCAATTGGGAGGCGATGGTCCGTGGCCTGTTCACCAACAAGTCCGTGCGCAACCTGCTCGATCCGCAGATCGCGCCGGGCTTCACGATTCATGTCGGAACGGACGAGCACCTGCCCCTGTGGCGCGCCGCCGAGCGCTATGCCAGCGAGAATGCCTCCGTCGTCGTCGTGGCGGGAGAGCGCTACGGCATGGGATCGTCGCGCGATTGGGCGGCGAAGGGCGTGGCGCTTCTCGGCGCGCGCGCGGTGTTGGCCTCGAGCTTCGAGCGCATCCATCGCTCGAACCTGATCGGCATGGGCATCCTGCCTCTCCGCCTGTCTGCAGAGCGGCATCCGAACGATCTGCACCTGCACCCTGGCGATCAGATCCTCATCGATGCTGATGCAGCGACAATCAGCCCTCGCTGCGCTGTGCCCGTCACGATCCAGCGCGCATCCGGTGTACGCGAAGCATTCGTTGCCACCGCTGCCATCGAGACCGGCCTCGAGGTCGAGATCCTACGCAGCGGCGGCATCATCCCCCTCATCCTGCAGCGTGTCGTCAACGCGGAGGCCACAAGCCGCGAGATGCCTGCACCTGAATTCACCGGCACCGGTGAAAGCTCCCGGCGAGAGGCTTCGCCGAATACCAGACGCTGAGCGGCAAAAGCCGCTTCGCGTTCACCATCTCACGCAACCTTAAGGGAGGAACTCGTGAGCCACTTCACCAAGACGATCCGCGGCGCCGCCATTGCCGCTCTCACACTTGTCGCGTCATCGGCCTTCGCGCAGCAGGAACTGAAGATCATGGCGCCGGCAGGCCCCGGCGGGGGCTGGGACTCCGCCGCCCGCTCGATCCAGCAGGTGCTCACGCAGACAGGTCTCGCCAAGAGCGTTCAGGTCACCAACGTCACCGGCGCCGGCGGCACCATTGGTCTCGCGCAGTTCGTCAACAACGGAAAAGGCGATCCGAACCAGCTCATGGTCAACGGCATCACCATGATCGGCGCGATCCTCAGCAACAAGTCGCCGGTCGGCCTCGATCAGGTCACGCCGATCGCGCGTCTCACGGGCGATCCGCTCGTCATCGTCGTGCCGGCGAATTCGCCGATCAAGAACGTTCAGGAGCTCGCGGCCGCAGCGAAAGCCGATCCTGCCAAAGTGACCTGGGCTGGCGGCTCCGCTGGCGGCGCGGATCACATCCTCGCAGCCCTGTTCACCAAGGCGGCCGGCTCCGATCCTGCGAAGGTCAACTACATCGCCTTCTCGGGCGGCGGCGAGGCTCTCGCGGCCATGCTCGGTGGACGCGTGACGGCCGGCGTCTCCGGCTACGGCGAGTTCGAGAGCCAGATCAAGGCCGGCAAGCTGCGGGCGCTCGCCCTCTCGTCCGGCAAGCGGCTGACCGGCGCCGATGTTCCCACCCTGAAGGAGCAGGGCATGGACGTGGAGGTCGTGAACTGGCGCGCCATCATGGCGCCTCCGGCCATCACGGCGGACCAGAAGAAGGCCCATGCCGAGACCATCGATAAGCTGGTCAAGTCGAAGGAATGGGCCGAGATCCTGAAGCAGCGCGGCTGGGAGGATTTCTATCTGGCGGGTGCGCCGTTCGAAGCCTTCCTGAAGGAGGAGCAGACCCGCGTCGGCGACGTCCTGAAGTCGATCGGCCTCGTGAAGTCCTGATAACGACTGGCCGGGAGATCGATTTTCGGTCTCCCGGTGCTATACCGCGGGAAATCGCTTAAGAGACAAAGTGATTTCCCGTGGCGAGGTCAGGCTTCTTCGATGAGTGTCCCAGTCAGTGAACGTGCAGCCGGCAGCAAGCGGGAGATGACCGACGGGCTCGCCGCGCAGATCTTCGATCATATCCGGGGATCGGGACTGGCTGTCGGGGCCCATATCACCGCCCAGGAACTGGCGGAGCGGTTCAGCGTCTCCCGCTTTCCCGTAGGACAGGCCCTGCAGCTCCTCGCGGCCAAGGGCGTCCTCGTCCATGAGCGCAACCGCGGCTATTTCGTTTCCGATGCGAAGACTCCGTCGGCGGAGGCCCTCGGGCTGGCCAAACGGGACGACACCTCCGAGATCTATTTCAGGATCGCCGAAGATCATCTTCATGGCCGCCTGCCCGACCCGGCTTCCGAGGCCTATCTCAAAGAAACCTACGGGGTCACGAAGGCGCAGCTGAACATGGTCTTGAGCCGGATTGCCCAGGAGGGATGGGCCGAGCGCCGCCCCGGCTACGGCTGGTCCTTCTCTCCCATGCTGACGACTCCCGAGAGCCTGGAGCAGACCTATCGGGTCCGCCTCGCTCTCGAACCCGCCGCCTTGCTGGAGCCTACCTACCATCTCGATCCCGAGACGGCAGAACGCTGTCGCGAGGCAGAGCTTCGGCTTCTCAATGGCGCCATCGAGACGGATAGCGCTGACGCTCTCCATGAACGCGGCGTGCGATTTCACGAGGCCATCATCGGTGCCTCCGGCAATCCGTTCTTCCTGGAAGCGGTTCGGCGCATCAACCGCGTGCGCCGCCTGCTCTCCTATCGCTCGATGATCGACCGCAAGCGCTATCGCCAGCAATGCGAGGAACACCTTCAGATCCTCGACCTGCTGGAGCGCGGCAGGAACCACGACGCCTCACAGGCGCTCCGCCGCCACCTGGAGCATACCATCGAGAATCTTCAGGAGATCAGGCCCATTCTCTCACGTTGAATGTGTCCGAATTGAAGAGGAAGGGCCGGAATCGAACACAACGAGCCATTCGCCCATCGGGGAGCTTCAAAGCTCGATCGCTTTGGATTTCTCTGCAGATCAACCCTTAGAGAAGGGTTGGTGCCCAGGAGAGTACCTCCACGGTGTTACCCGCTGCTACCTGAAAGCAGTGCGTCTATTAATTCCGCCACCTGGGTATGCCTCGTTTCCCTAGGAAACCCAAGGCTTTCAATCAACAATCATCCTCCGAAGCTCATGCAGCTCGTTGTCGCAATGTGTGAGAGTTCTGTGTGATCGTCGATCAACGTTTCAGCATCCTCCTGATGGATCTGATCATGAGTTTACGTCCTTGACGGCCAGTTTGCCGAAGCCAATTCAAACTATGAGCAGCCTTGTGTGCCGCCGCTGCAAGACGTGGTGATCCCTATGAATAGGTTGATCCTAACCTTCGTCGCCTTAGTCGCGATCGCTACTGGAGCCTTAGGGCAGCCAAGGCCCCTAACGCCGACAATGAGTTGCAGCCAAGCTAGGCATCTGGTTGCCAGCCGAGGAGCCATCGTGCTGAGTACTGGGCGTTACACCTATGATCGATACGTCAGTGGCCAAGAGTTCTGCCTTGTAGGTGAGTGGGTTTGGCCAGCCTGGGTGCCGTCTGCTGACACTCCACAATGCCCTGTTGGATATATATGCAAGACTGATCCGCCTTGGCTGTTCTTCGATGATTGAGAAGGCTCAAATTTAATCCGGGATGTCATTGGTGGCTGGGACACCAAGACTGTGGGCATGGGCTATGGTGAGGGTTACCGTCTGGAGCAACTCACGAGTTGGCTCGACAAGATAGTGATAACCCAAGGGTGACATAATCATCGATGGGCACAGGAGGCCCATAGCGTACTCACCCCTTCTCTAGAACAATCCATCACCCTCAAGCTGCAAGCAGCGAGAAAACAGTGGCTGCAACGTTGATGGACCCAATGACCAGAAGGAAAGCGATGGGCAAAGAAAAGCGCGGTGCCTCAAGCCCGTGATCGTTCTGAAGGTGATGGTCAGGTGCCCTCATGACATCCTCCTTATGGTTCTCCCGCACTTTGCGTGCTGTCCGGACCGACACACGCCCGGTAATCTCTTGAGAGATTTTGCAAATGTCGGGGTCGTTGCTGGCGACGTGCACGAGCTACGGCGAGAGCGGCCTGCAGCCTGAAATACCAAACACATTCAATACTCTGCGCTACAAGCGACCGCGCAAACAGCACGCAAAGTGCGGGAGAACCCTCCTTATGTCTAAGAGGGCTGCAAGATGGCGTACGCTGACCCAGAGTTCTGTAAAGTGCGTCACACCCCCACCAATAGTCTGCGACACCTAGAGAGGCCCCCAAGACATCCAGGATGTCATTGGTGTCTTGGGACCTCGTATGGTGAGATATTGCCTAGGTCAGCTCACCTACCACGAGCGACGCCCACGCA
>NZ_JBVVAK010000106.1:0-28382 GCF_055792825.1 Microvirga sp. GN3 | reverse complement strand
TCACCCACTAAGAACAGATTCTAACGAATGCGCCAAGGGGATATACCACTAGCATTACAACTGATCGCGTATGCTCGGCTGTGCGCGCAGTCTGATGCGTTCACAAGCGAGCTTCAGAGCTGATTGTTGAGCGATTTTGATCTTACTGGAGGGCTTAGCCGGCATGTCTGAACCAACCTTCGGCCTCCTGTGCGGTAATGCTGACGAGAGCTGGGTTGAGTTTCGCCTTTAAGGCTTCGGGATGCGCTGCTTGGGCCTTGCGCCGCCGCTCTTTCATCCTAGCCCGGGCATGCTCCGTCGGGTTGATCTCGGGCGAATAGCTCGGCAGGTACAAACGCCCGATTGCGGCGTGATCGAGTAGCCTCCAGCACTTCTGTCTAGGCTTGTGCCGGTCCTGCTCGCGCCTGGCCGCACCACTGCGACACAGTCGTGAGGCAGACCTCAAAGCGGCGGGCAAACTCAACTTAGCTGCCGTCGTCCGCTCACAGGCGGCGAGAACCCGCAGACGTAGATCGAAGAACAGGCCTGGGGCACGGCTTGCCTCCTATGATATAACTATTGAACCACAGTCTGTCCCAATGGACTCAAGCCCGCAGTAAAAGCGCTTTAACAACGCCGTTGCGCGGAGAACGGCTAAGTATAAGAACATCTACGTGGCCGAGCTCGGGACCCATCATTCTACCGCTAAGTTTTTTCCGACTTCTGGCGCTTTTTATGCCCCATGCCCATTGGACTGAACTAAACCAAGCAGCTCAAATGCTGATGCTGCGGGCGATGGTTTCGGCCGCCATCCGCTTGCGCCATTCGATAGGCCCGGATTGATGAACGGAATTTCCATCAACGTCGACAGCCATGATCACAGGCATATCGTGGACCTCGAATTCGTAGATGGCTTCCATACCCAGATCTTCGAAAGCCACAAGCCGCGACGCTTTGATTGCCTTTGAGATAAGGTACGCGGCGCCGCCCACCGCGATGAGGTAGGGTGCTTTGTGCCTGACGATCGCTTCCAGGGCCGCGGGACCCCTCTCCGCCTTACCGACCATCGCATACAGTCCAGTTTCGGCAAGCATCTTCTCGGTGAAGGCGTCCATGCGGCTGGAGGTCGTTGGACCAGCCGGTCCGACGACCTCGTCTCGAACCGCCCGAACCGGTCCGACGTAGTAAATCACGCGACCCCGCAAGTCGACAGGCAGCGGCTTGCCGGCGTCAATAAGGTCAACGATGCGCTTATGGGCAGCGTCCCTCCCTGTCAGCATCTTCCCGGACAGGAGAAGTGTTTCCCCAGCGCGCCACGTTGCAGTCTCTTCCCGCGTAAGCGTGTCGAGGTTGACCCGCCGGACACCGGCTGAATGCAAGTTCCCTGCGTCGATTTCCGGCCATTCGCGCAGATCGGGCGGCGCGAGCGTGATGGGACCAGAGCCATCCAATATGAACTTTAGATGCCGGTTGGCGGCGCACTGGGGGATCAATGCCACGGGCTTGGACGCCGCGTGGGTCGGGAAAGAGGCCACTTTCACGTCGACAACTGTTGTGAGGCCTCCCAAGCCTTGGGCGCCGATACCCAGCGCGTTAATTCGGTCGTACAGCTCGATGCGAAGCGCCTCTTCCGCATTGGATGCTCCGCGCGCGATAAGGTCCTGCATATCAATGGGGTCGTTCATGGCCTCCTTAGCCAAAAGCATCGCCTTTTCGGCGCTGCCGCCGATCCCAACTGAGACCAAGCCGGGGGGACACCATCCACTGCCCAGCGATGCGACAGTGTCTATAACCCAGTCGGCCACTGATGCGCTGGGATTCAGAGTGGTAAATCGCGCCTTGTTCTCCGAGCCACCGCCCTTCGCGGCTATAGTGATTTCTATCTCGTTCCCAGGCACAAGTTCGACGTGAACAACCGCAGGCGTGTTGTCCCGCGTATTGACGCGACTGACGAGGGGATCGGCGACAACCGATGCGCGCAAGGGATTGTCCGGGTTCAAATAGGCCCGTCTCACGCCTTCGTTAACAAGATCGGCAAAGCTCCCGGTCGACTGAATACGGACGTCCATGCCGACCTTTGCGAAGATCACGACGAGGCCAGTATCCTGGCAGATCGGCCGCCGCGCGAACGCCGCCATGCGCGAATTCAAGAGGATTTGCCCAATAGCATTCTTTGCTGCCGGGCTTTGTTCGCGAGTGTAAGCCTGCGAAAGGTACCGGACATAATCCGGGGGATGATAATAGGAAATGTACTGGAGCGCATCTGCAACGCTCGTGGTGATGTCCTCGCCGGAGATGACGGTTGTCATTGTCGTTAACTTATCACTTGAAGGAGCATAAACTATTGACAAGCTTCAGGCTTTGAAAGCTTCGTACCCCTTCTTCCCCACCCTCGTAACCATATCCGCTCTGCTTGATGCCTCCATGCGGGGCGTCTGCGGCCACGCCCTTCAAAAAGTTAATACTGACGGCGCCTGCCGAGAGTCTGCTGGCCAACGTGCGTTTTGTTTCAGCCGAGTTGGTAAAGAAGTAAGCGGCAAGGCCGTACTCTGTCGAGTTTGCCTCATCGATGGCTTCTTCGATCGAGTCGAACGGCGCGATGGTCAGGATGGGGCCAAACGGCTCCTCATGGAGAACTTTGGCATCCGCTGGAACGTTGGTCAGGATCGTTGGGGGCCAATAGAAGCCTGCGCGATCCAAGCGGGTGCCGCCTAGCTCGAGTTTGGCGCCGCGCTCAACTGCATCCTTTATCAGCTGCTTCATGGCCTCGATCCGCCGCCCATTAGCCATTGGCCCCATTTCGGTCAAAGGGTCGTCAGGTGCGCCAACCCTGATCTTGGAAGCCTCTTCGGTCATCCGCGTCACGAACTTATCGTAAATCGGCCTGGCGACAAGGATCCTGCTGGGCGCGTTGCAGCTCTGGCCCGCGCACTCGAACTTGTAGCTCGAAATCGCCGGGATTGCTGCTTCCAAATCCGCATCGTCGCACACGATCACGGGAGAATGCCCCCCAAGCTCAAGGACGCAACGCTGAAGATTGTCAGCCGCGAGCCGTGCGAGTTGCTTTCCAACTGACGTGGAGCCAGTGAAGGTGAGGGCCTTCACGATCGGTGATTTGAGGAGATGCTCGGAGATCTGCGCCGGTATCCCGAAAACGAGATTGACCACGCCGACTGGGATCCCTGCCTCCTGCAACGCCTCCACCATAAACACGGCGGCGCTCGGCGTTTCTTCGGCGCCCTTGAGGATCACGGGACAGCCGGCCGCTAGCGCGGCAGCAAGCTTGCGGGCGTTCAGAACGGCGGGATAATTCCAGGGTGTAAACGCGGCGACGACACCAACGGCTTCTGGTATGAGCATGCGGTTGGCGCCCATCGGAATCGGGCGCGATAAAGCTTCCGCCTGCGCACCATTCCATTCGAATGTTTCAACGGCTCGTGTGAACTCGCCTCGTGCCTCGGCGACGGTCTTGCCTTGTTCTGCAGACAAGGCCTTGGCGGCCGTGTCAATTCTCTCCCTGAGGACCTTGGCGGCGGAGATAAGTAGGGCGCCGCGCTCGGCTGCTGGAGTTGCTAACCAGGATTCGCGGCTCTTCTCAGCAGAAGACAGGGCCTCGTTGAGATCCGCCGGTGAAGCAGAAGCCACACAGGCAAAGACTTCCTCGGTGGCTGGATTAATCAGGGGCAAAGTCTCTCCGTCACTACCGGCTCGCCACGTGCCGTTGATGAAAAGCTCGTAGCTGGTTCCATGCAACATTATTTGCTCCGCTTATGACAATTCACGCCGAAGGAGCGGTTCTGAATCCGCTATTCACCTTCAGTTATCTTCCATCGTGTGTCACGACGGTCAAATATGGATTATTGGCACCATCCATCGGGATTCCAGATTGATAGAGTTGCCAAGCACTCTAGCGCTAGACGCCTTAAGGTCAGCGGGAGACCGGTCAAGGCGCATTTGGAGCTGTAGCCGGCCAATGGCCGTCGTCGATCAAATTCTTGACAACCTTGGAAATGAGTTTGCGTACCGCAGAAACTGCTGGGGAATGCTCATTCTTTGGGTTTACGGCAAGCACCACCGTACGCGTGATCACTGGATCGACAATCCGGACCATGCGCGCTTGCCCTTGCAAGACTTCCTTCCGAATGGCCGACGGTGTGAGTATCGAATAACCCTTGCCCTCAGTAACTATATTAATGATCGTTGAGAGCGAGTCCACCTCGAACCTGACGTCTAGTGTGCAGCCATGCAGAGCGACAACATCAGCAACGGAGCGCCTAAGATTGTTGCTGCGCATCGGAACTGCCAGCGGGAATGCATGAAGGTCTGCCAAGCGAACCGAATCCTCAAAAGGTGGTTGTCCAGGCGGCACGATGAGGCAAAACTCTTCTCGCGCCAGGACAGTCATTTGGCCAGCACTTTCCGCTGTGCGGTACAAGACAGCTAGGTTGAAACGACCAGCGGCCATCCATTCTTCCAGTGGCCCAGTCATGCCCTCGACCATCTTGAGAGAAACGCCCGGCAACTCGTTCCTTACGGCTTCAAGCAGTTCACCGCTGAGAACGCGTGCTGCTCCCGATGGGACACCGATCGTCACCTCTCCCGTGGGAGAAGCTGCTGAGTTGGTCAGTTCCGCTTTGGTGAGTTGGATTTCCCTGAGAATGGATCGTGCCCGCTCGAGCAGCTTGGCACCAGATGCCGTCACGCTGACGCCGTTCCTGTCGCGCACCAGCAGTTGCGTGCCGAAGCTCTCCTCCAGCTGGCGCACATGCAGGCTAAGCGCGCTCTGTGCAACGTTGAGTTGGGCAGCTGCCTTCGTGAAACTGCCTGCTTCGACGACACCGACAAAGTATTTCAGCTGCCTGATTTCCACGGTCTGAAGAACCTAATCGGGGTGCTCCTCGGCCTCCCTTATCCCTTCTATCTCGAAACGCGATAGTGCGGAAGGGGCAATGGAGGATCAATAACGCCCCGTTGCTGGCCTGAACTGCCGGATCTGAGGCTGCTGGTGAGCGCTGTACCAAAACCTTGTCCATGCCGCGTTGGCCTGATCGGCAAATCCCAGGATGAGAATGCCTTCACCTAGGTTGTTGGACCCATGGCGAGTATTTCGCGAGCTCTCCGGACCACCGGTGGGTCAACCATCTTGCCATCCAGAGCGAAGGCCCCCTTGCCCTGCATCGCGGCATCTCGTTCAGCTACGAGGACGCGCCGTGCCCAGTCGAGATCCTCTGCCGTAGGGGAGAAAACGTCGTTCAGGATAGCCACTTGTGCTGGGTGGATAGCCAGGGCACCTGCAAAGCCCAAGCGTCGGGCATGTAGAACGGTGTCGCGGAACTTGAGCGTATCCGAAAAATCTCCAATGCTTCCTACAAACCCCAGTGGCAGGAGACCTGCTGCACGGGCTGCGAACAGCACCGAAAGGTTTGGTCCCAGCAAAAGATCCGTCTCCGGCATGCCGCCAACGGCCGCGCTGAAATCTTCAGGACCGAGTGCTAGCGCTGCCATCCGCGGATGGGCAGACGCGATAGCCGGCAGCCGATGCAACGCTGCTGGTGTTTCGATCTGCGCCAGAAACCTGACGCTGCCAGGCATGAGGTCTCTTTCACGCTCAAGTTCCGCAACCGCCTCGGCAACCTCGGCCACCCATTCAGCCGAATCTACCTTAGGAAGGACAAGGGCATGAACACCTGGAACAATCGCAGCATCAAGATCGGCGGCCAGCGCACGCAAGCTTCGGTTCACACGGATGAGAACCGACGCGCCGTTGCGGCCAACATCCGCCACGGATGCCGGAACAAACTTCCGGGCTTCAGCTTTATGGGCCTGCGGGACCGAGTCCTCGAGATCGAGTATGATGCCATCGGCACCTCTTTCATGAGCCCTGTCAACAAACTTAGGTACATGAGCAGGGACAAAGAGCAGGGATCTCCAGCGAGGAGCAAACAATGAACTTTGCACGGCTAAGGCGGCGTCCTTCCCCATTGATTGTATCCTTTCGTTGATCGTCGCGAGCACGCCCTGCAGGGATAGTGTGTGCATTAGCGCTGCACCGTCGTGGGCGAGCTCATACGACGAGCACCCCGGGTCGAACAGCGTGCTATGCAGAAGTGGTTCCCTTTTCTGGAAGCACCTTGAATTCTTCCCGAATGGCGGCTGTGTTGGCTCCCAGTGCCGGTACCGGACGAAGGGATGGCGTCTGCGAGTTGAAAATCGCCGCAGGAGCGATGACATCGATGTCGCCCGCTGGGGTTGCGACCGCAACCCGGCGAATATGCGGATGCCGTGAAACGTCGGCCATCTCGTTCAGCCGGCCATATGCCAACCCTGCCGCCTCGAGCTCCTCCATCACCTCCTCGCTCGAAAGTTCAGCAAAACGCCGTGCTATGATCTCGTCGAGTACGGGGCGATTGTTGAGCCGCTCCATGTTGTCTGCGAAGCCAACCTGCCGCGTCAAAGCGGGTTGCTTGAGGAATTTCGTGCAGAAATTAACCCATTCTCGGTCGTTCTGCACGGAGAAAATAATGTCCTTGCCGTCGGTGGAGCGATACGCACCATATGGTGTCAGCGATGGATGGTTTACGCCCGCGCGCACCGTACGGTAATTACTGTAGTCGTGGTGCAGTACGGGTACATTCATCCAGTCTGCGATGGCATCAAAAAGCGAGACCTGTATGCCGGTCCCCTCTCCCGTCCGTTCGCGCTGGTACAGCGCTAGGAGAATCGCACTAAGGGCTGTCATGCCCGCCGAAATGTCGCAGACTGAAACCCCCACTCTGGCCGGTCCCTCAGGCGTACCGGTGATGGCACAAAGGCCCGTCTCCGCCTGCACGATGAGATCGTAGGCCTTCAAGTGGGAGAACGCGCCGCCTTCACCAAACCCTGAAATGTCGCAGGTGATGAGCCTGGGATAACGTTGCCGGAGCTCTGCCGACCCAAAACCCATTTTAGCAATGCTGCCTGGCTTCAGATTTTGGATAAATACGTCTGCCGAGGCGATAAGCGAATCCAAAACCGCACGATCCGCAGCTACCGTCAGGTCGAGGCAGACCGACTCTTTCCCGCGATTAAGCCAAACAAAGTAGGCACTCTGTCCGCGCACCAGTTTGTCATAGTGCCGGGCGAAGTCTCCTTCCGGTCTTTCGACCTTGATGACTCTGGCGCCGGCATCCGCTAGGCGCGACGATGCGTACGGCGCAGCTACAGCCTGCTCGACAGCGACAACTGTGATTCCTTCCAAGCTCTTCATGCCGGCCCCATGCCGTTGTCGGTTACTCTAGCTTGAGCATTACCGCGGTTCAGCAGAGCGAACAACCGGTTCTGCTCGTTCCCCACGATCGAGAATGCTTCATCGACGCCCATTCCCGGTTTCGCCAGCATCATGTCCGCCTGGGTTGCAACGGATATATGAACCGACGCACGTGCGGAGAGATCAGTTTCCGTGCAACTTCCCCCGACGTAGGCGCCGACTCCAATGTTCCGGCATAGGAGAACAGCGCGCGCTGTATCGGCAATTGAGCCGACATCGGGCATCTTGATCTGAACGAGATGCGCGGCCTTGGCTTCGGCAAATAAGCGGATGTCGTCGAGCGTATTGCATTGTTCGTCAACAACGATACGGGCGTTACTTCCCCGATCATTCAAAATCGATACGATCTGCGCATAATTCTCAAGTTGGGCTTGTGTCGATCCAAAGTCAGCGGGGCTCTCGATGTTGATCCGGAAGTCATGAACTTTGTCTGCAACCCTCGTTATAAAATCGGCGATCCGCTGCGGTTCCATGCCGATCGCCAAGCCGATCCAGCCGTAGACGTCGAAATGGAGAACCGGATGATACCCCGGCTGACCGATCTCACGTGTGCGGTTCGCGACCCAGGTCACGAAATCGATGAAGGTCTGCCCATCGGCGCCAAACTTTTCGCGCGAGTTAATCAGTCCGTGGGGGAGCACATCCACGGACTTCAGGATCATCTTGTCGACGTTGATTTCGCGGGAGTCACCGCTTTGGCAGTAGATAGGTATCCTGCGGACTGGCAGGGGCAGGTTGAATTCGGCGCAAATGACTTCTGCCATGGTAGTGCGCCGGGCATGGGCCGCAGCCCTGAGGAGCGCCTGGCTCACTCCGTATTCAATTGAAAGCGGCAACCGCCTCCCGCCAACATGTGCAAAGACATTGGCGCAGGCATCAAGATATCGATTTGCATCGACACCTAAGAGCCGCGGGATAACAATCCTGGAGGTGAGATCGGAAATATCACCAATATCAAACAACGGATCCCGTCCGCCGGCGCCTGAGTACTGGACGTTCATCATGTCGCCCCACACGACCGTATCGTCGTCGAGGAGAAGCCCGATACTTAGAGAAGACGCAGGGATGCGGACAGACTTGAACCCAGGCGTAATGGGTGCGCCCGCATAGTTGAAGCCGTCCTGTTGGACGCCTGCCCGGATCGCAGCTTGGTCGTCATAGAAAAATGCCCCGGTTCCCGGCGCCAGGATCACGTCTTTAATGTGCACTTCAGTCCACTCGATATGGCTTATCAGATAACGGGCTCTGGCCAAGCCAGAGCACAACCCACTGCCGTGACTATACGCATCCTCTGGCGGTCTCTGCCAATATAATGTCAACGACCGTCCCATCGCGTAACCAGATGGGACCAATCCTGAACTCGGTCGAGGACTGTTCCTGCAATGTCGGCGTTTAGGCGCCCAGGGATCATATTGAGAGCTGACAGCAAGGCCAGATCTGACTGTCAGGTATTATTTGCCAATCATACGCTGGCGCCTGTACGGGTGGGGCATGAAGGCAACCCCTCACACGACCGCTGTACAGTGTTCGCCGCCGAGACGCTGCCTAAAGGGCCCCACTTCTTCTAATGGGCCAAGCGCCTCGTCACACACGTAAGGGACGGCAGGTGACCAAGCCATGTGAGCGAGAAAACCGCCTGTCATGCATCTCCGAGCCGTGTTCGGCTTCGCCGTTGGACGCGAATGTGGTGAACTAGAGCACCGGACGATTACACGGACGCATATCCGGCTGCCTTGAGGAAGTTCCAGCACTCGTGTGGCTCAAAGAGATTGCATATGTGGACGGCCCCCGTCTCGCAAGAAGATTTGGACATAGTTTGATCGGATCGCTTGCGTTCATATGTCCGGCCTGTGTTGTCGCGCTCGCACATGAACGCTGGCCAAGATGGGTTCCGCCACCCGAGTTCCAAACAGATGTGCGACCTTGCAGGGCCACTACAATCTACGGAGCGTCTCGGGATCTGGATCGATCGATCGCACCATCTCCTTGTCACCTTGCAAGGTCGGTCATCGGCTCATCTGGCTCATCGTGTCAGGCCGAAGATCTAAGCGGCCCGGCCCGTACCAACAGCAATGCCTTGCGCTGCATAGCGCTCGCCCGACACCATGAGTTTCCAGGCGATCCGGGCGATCTTGTTGGCCAGCGCCACCGCGGCCAGCTTTGGCGGCTTGCGCTTGAGCAACGCCACCAGCCAGGGTGAGGCGGCCGCACATTGGCTGCGCCGTAACTGCCGGATGACAGCCCTGGCGCCGACCACCAGCACGCTGCGCAAGGCTTCGTCGCCGGCGCGGGTGATCACCCCAAGACGGACCTTGCCGGCGGTCGAATGATCCTTCGGGGTCAGGCCGAGCCAGGCGGCAAAGTGGCGAGCGGATCGGAAGCTCTCTGGAGTGGGTGTCTTCATCACCAGCATCGACGCGCCGATCGGCCCCACGCCGGGGATCCTGGCGAGACGGCGGCTGCAGTCATTGTTGCGGTGCCAGGCCATCAGCTTGTCTTCGACCTCCTCCAGCCGGGCCTGCAGCTGGGCGTATTCCTTGGCATGGATGAGAAAGAGCTCGCGGGCCAACGGCGGCAGCGTGTCATCCGCTTTGATCCGTTCCAACAACGGCTCGATCCGGCAGATCCCTGTAGCGGCAATCAGCCCAAACTCGGCCGCATAGCCGCGAATGGCATTGGCGAGCTGGGTGCGCTGGCGGATCAGGCGATCGCGTAAGCCCACCAGCATCAGGGCCGCTTGCTGCACAGGGGACTTGACCGGTACAAAGCGCATGGTTGGTCGGCTCATCGCCTCACACAGCGCCTCGGCGTCGGCGGCATCGTTCTTGCCGCGTTTAACGTATGGCTTGACGAACTGAGGTGGGAGCATCCTCACCTGATGGCCCAGCGCCTGCAGCAAGCGCGCCCAGTGGTGCGACCCGCCGCAGGCTTCGATCCCGATCACCGTCGGTGGAAGCTTCGTAAAGAAGGCCGCCAGGTCCTGGCGCCGCAGCTTCTTGCGCAGGACCGGCTCCTCGGCGGCGTTCACCCCGTGCAATTGGAAGACGTGTTTTGACGTATCCATCCCGATGCGAATAATCTGGTCCATGGACGGTCTCCTGTGTTTGAGATCAGCAACGACCTCATTCTGGCACAGCGATGCCGTAAGGGGGCCGTCCACCCCAACAGATGTCACCGAGGGCGCGCCAGAGCGCCTCAAAGGTTCGGGCTTCAGCTTTGCGCAGGTGCGCTTTGATCTTGGCAAAGGCCTGCTCGATCGGGTTCAAATCGGGACTATAAGCCGGCAGGAACAGAAACCAGGCACCCTTTTGCTTCAGGCAATGGGCGGCCTTCTCGTTCTTGTGGACCGTGAGGTTGTCGAGGATCACCACATCGCCTTTGCGCAGGGTCGGCGCGAGTTGTGTCTCGATGTAAACCTCAAACGCCAGGCGGGTGATCGGGCCATCGATCACCCACGGGGCGCTCAGCTCGTTGCACCGCAGCCGGCCAGGAAGGTCTGGGTTGTCCAGTGTCCAAAGGGAGCTTTCATGCGCAGGCGCTGACCCCGGCGCGAGCGCCCGCGCAGGCGCGTCATCTTGGTGTTGACGTAGGTCTCATCGAGAAACACCAGACGGTGCGGCTGTTGGCGCATGCGCGGCTGGCGCTGAGCGTGCCAGACGCGGCGTTCATCCCGCACATCGGCGCGTGCGCATTCCGCGGCCATCAGGCATTTTTTTATATGAGAAGCCACGCCGGCACAGGAAGCGCGAGAGCATCGCCGGGGCCGCGACGATCCCGTGCTTGTCCAGCAGCCGAGCCGCCAGTTCGGGCATGGTGATGGCGGGCTTGGCCTCGACGGTCTGAATCAGGAAGGTCTCATAGGACACCAGCTTGCCGCGTCCCGGCGGGCGTCCCTGCCGCGCTGGAGCCGGCGAGCCGAACTGCCGCTGGCGCTGCATCAGCTTGATGGCGCAGCTGTCACTGACCCCGAAGCGGCGGGCCACCGACCGGCAGGAATGGCCGGCTTCCACGAAGGCCGCAACCCGCACGCGCAGATCTAAAGAGTAGCTAATGGGATGGACCGGCCGTGCTTACCGGCGCACCCTTCATCAGGGGCGCCCAGCACGAGGATTTGAGCCATGCCTAAAGCTCCGCTTCATCAGGTTGCCACTCTTGGCATCGACATCGGCAAGAACAGCTTCCACCTGATTGGCCTGGATGCTCGCGGCGCCATCGTCCTGCGCCAGAAGCTCTCCCGCGGACAGATCGAGGCACGCCTTGCCAATATGCCGGTCTGTCTGATCGGCATGGAAGCCTGTGTCGGCGCCCACCATCTCAGCCGTCAGTTGCTGGCGCTCGGCCATGACGTGAAGCTCATCCCAGCGCAGTTCGTGAAGCCGTTCCGCAAGAGCCACAAAAACGATTTCCGCGACGCTGAAGCCATTGCCGAAGCCGTCCAGCGGCCGACCATGCGCTTCGTGCCGACTAAGACGGTCGAGCAGCTCGATCTGCAAGCTCTCCATCGCGTTCGTGCGCAATTGGTCGGGCAGCGCACGGCAGTGATCAACCAGATCCGGACCTTTCTGCTGGAACGGGGAATTGCAGTGCGACAGGGGCTGCAATTCCTGCGGCAGGCTCTGCCAGACATCCTGGCCAAACGAAGCGATGTCCTCGCGCCGCGTATGGTGTGTTTGATCGAGGGGCTGTTGCAGGATTGGCATCATCTGGACGAACGCATTGATACGGTTACGTGCGAGATCGAAGCTCTCGTGGCCGCCGATGAGGCCTGCCAACGGCTGAAGAGCGTGCCCGGGATCGGACCGATCATTGCCAGTGCCATGGTCGCCGCCATTGGGAACGGAGCCGCCTTCCAGCGCGGGCGCGACTTCGGGGCTTGGCTTGGGCTGGTGCCGAAGCAGACCTCAACGGGTGACCGCACGATCCTGGGTCGGCTGTCCAGGCGCGGCAACACCTATCTCCGCTCCCTCCTGGTCCAAGCCGCTCGCGTGCTGCTGCGCTGGCCGACCAAGTGGCGCCAGCATAGTTTTGGAGAATGGCTGAACGCCGCCGTAGGACGGCTGCACCACAACGTGCTCGCGGCGGCTCTCGCCAACAAGCTGGCGCGGATTGCCTGGAGCGTGTTGAGTCAGAACCGCACCTATGAACCACGAACAGCGGCGGTGACAGGTTAAGGGCGCCCCAGTCCGAACCCTGCGTCAGTCGCTTGGAGCTCGCCGAGGTCTGCGAGAGAAAGACGAGATGGAGAACGGTCGCGCCGTCGCATCTGGGCTCTGGTGACCCAGTTGGCCAGTCAGGGCCGAGAAGCTTATGAGACCGGATGCGCGCGGATATCCATGATGGCCAGGAGCTCGGCTCCGGAAGGGCCGGATACATTAGCGCAAGACCAACCTCTCTATGTCGAAAATCTCTTGCGACGCACGGCCGGTCCATACATCTGGGTCATGATCCACCTCCTGTTCTCAGAAGAGAATCACATTTCCGCCCAGGCCGAAACCTCTTGAACCTGCCTTTCAGTCCGATGCTCTAGATCCAGCGGGGTCAACCTTACCTCGAAGGTTGCCATGTTTGTGAGTTCTTATTCGAACTTAGGCTCGCCGGCATGCACAGATGAGCGGCACGAGGCCTTCGTCGGGCACAATTTGCACTATATGGTCGATACCTCAATTCCCTGGGGCACAGTCGTGGGCCTGGTCGCCGTCGCCTAGATGCTGGCTTATCAAATTGACGTTCGGTTCGCCGAGGACACAGCCAAGGCTCTAGTCGCTGAGCTGCCCTCGGGAACGGAATTTCGTTCCCGAGGGCAGTACGGTGGTGGCGATGAACACCTTTCTAAACGGCCCAAAAACGATCGGAACCGTCGATAATACGTCCCGCTGCGTTATCGTCTGAAGATGGGCGGCGGAATCCACTTCACCACCGCAAGTCAGCCTCTGGGCAGAGCGCATCAGCGAGGATCAGAGCACGCCTTCGGATTTTAACGATTGGTAAATCTTGGCGACTGACTGAGCGGTTGCATCAACGATAATGTCCACTTCTGCACGGGAGATGATCAGTGGCGGAGCGTAGCCGAGAATATCCCCATGTGGCATAGCCCGCGCGATGACACCGGCCTCGAGCAGAGCAGCGGCGGCGCGAACGCCAACCTGCAGTTCGGATTCAAATGGGATCCGTTCCTTCGGATTCCGCATCAGTTCCACTGCGGACAGAATGCCAACGCCGCGAACCTCGCCGACGATGGGATGCCCCTCCAACTCGGCCTTCATGCGGGAATGCCAGTACGGTCCAACATCCCGGACATGCTCGAGAATGTTCCTGTCCTTGAGCAACTTAATGTTCGCAAGCGCGGCCGCCGCACAGAGCGTATGGCCAGAATAGGTCCAGCCATGGCCAAGAGGGCCATGTTTTTCGGTCCCTTGTTCCAAGACCGACCAGACGCGCTCGCCGATGATTGAGCCAGATATCGGCAGGTAGGCGGAACTCAACCCCTTAGCAATGGTCACGAAATCTGGACGCATGCCATACAGATGAGAGCCAAATTTCTCGCCAATTCGGCCAAATCCACAGACGACTTCGTCAGCAATAAGTAGAACGTCGTACTTGTCGAGTACGGCTTGGATCGCGGCCCAATATCCTTTTGGAGGCGGAACAATACCCCCGGTGCCTAGTACCGGCTCTCCAATGAATGCCGCCACAGTCTCCGGACCTTCGGCGAGGATAAGGGCCTCAAGTTCGGCAGCGCAGCGTTGGGAGAAAGCTTCCTCGATCTCGCCCACATGCGACTGGCGATAGTAGTGTGGTGTCGTTGTATGACGTACCAAGTCCAGAGGAAGGTCGAAGAAGTTGTGAAAGAATGGCAGGCCGGTCAGGCTGCCGGTAACTAGCCCGGATCCATGATATCCGCGATGGCGCGAGATGATCTTTTTTTTCTCAGGGCGGCCAAGAATGTTGTTGTAGTACCAAACCAGCTTGATGTTGGTTTCGTTTGCGTCAGAGCCGGAAAGGCCGAAATAGACCTTCCGCATGTTTTCTCCGAAATACTCAACCACAGCCTCTGCCAGTAGGGCTACCGGCTCCGTTCCTTGGCTGGCATAGACATGCGCGAAAGGCAGAGTATGCGCTTGTTGGGTGATGGCCTCCGCAATCTCCGTGCACCCATAACCCATATTGACGCAGTAAAGCCCGCCGAATCCATCCAGGCTTTTTCGACCTTCGGTGTCCCAGATGTAAACTCCTTCTGCTCCGGCCATTACTCGATTTGGCGTCTCTCCGCGAGTGTGCTTGGCCAAATGCGTAGACGGATGGAAAACGAAGTTTCTGTCTTTCTCCTGAAGTTGCTCAGTTCCTAGATTAATCATCTGCATTCGCCTGCTCCTTGCTATCACGTGGCGAGGAACAATCCGTCCGCCACCTTTCTGAAGGTAGGATAGCGAGGAAGGCATCCACAGTTTCACCGTAATGCGCCTTTGCCGCGGCGGAATCCACGGAATAGGCATCCCGAATCGCAGGAATCACGCGTTCGAGTGTAAGAGACTGGTGAGCAATTATCTTTCGCCTTTGCGGGTGAAGCGTCGCAGCAGGATGCGGCTCATCGCGAGATAGAGCAGCATCTCGCCGGTTTCGACGAAGCGCTCATAGTCCTTGGCAGGCCGCCGATTGGTGGTGAGCCAGCCGATCGTTCGCTCAACAATCCATCTTCGTGCGAGCACTTGAAAGCCGCTCGGACGCGTTGGCGGCTCCGCGCCGATCCGTGTCCAGACGCCGCCTGTCCACCAATGCTGCGGGATGGATATCTCCAGCCCAATGCCTTCTGGAGCCAGTCCTTCAGCCCGCGATAAGCCGTGTCCGCCCACATCAGCTCAATAGCCGGAAACAGATGCTGCAGGCCCGACAACAAAGTCTCGGCTCCGGCGCGATCATGGATGTCGGCGGGCTGCACCTTGTTCTTCAGCAGATTGCCTTGCGTGTCGACGAGCAGATGGCGCTTGCGGCCCTTGATCTTCTTGCCACCGTCATAGCCGCGTGGTCCGCCCATCTCAGAGGTCTTGACCGACTGGCTGTCGATGATCGCGGCGGTGGGTTGGCGCGCCCGGCCGATCTGACTGCGATAGCTCTCGCGCAGGGCCTGGGTCACGTGCTTCCAGGTGCCGTCCTCGCGCCATTGAGCGTAGTGATAGAAAACGGTGCAACGCGGTGGATACTCGTGCGGCAGCAGTCGCCACTGGGCGCCGGTGCGCAGCAAATAAAAGACTGCATCCACGATGCGGCGTAAGGGATGAAACTGTCGCCGCCCGGCCGGATGGCTGCGGGGGGTCAGCGGCGCGAGCAGCGCCCATTCGTCATCATTGAGATCGCTGGCATAGAGACAGGTATCCATAGCGAGGTTCCTCAACCGTCAAACAGCCCGCATCCGCCTCACCGATCCAGCACAAACCTATTCTGAATCAAGCGCTTGAGCCGCGCAATAAAATTGCTCACCAGCCTCTAAATGATCTTCACGAAAGCGGTGTAACATAGGGCGGTGTCGATCATCGTGAGGAGGTGCGCGATGGATGACAACATTTGGCGTCCGGCGCATCTGATGCCAGAGCAGATGGAGGAGTGCCGCTTGGCGGCAGCGAGGCTATTGCGGCAGGGACAACTCCCCCAGGCAGACATCGCCCGGCAGTTGGAGGGTAGTCGCGCTAGTATATCGCGCCGGGCCGCAACCCGCACCCAGCGGGGCCGCCGTGGCCTCGAGACCCAGTCCATCACCTGACGACTACCGCGGCTCGACGAGAAAGCCCGGCCCGGCTGGGTCGGCTCCTGCACTGGGGTGCGATGGCGGTGGACTTTGCCACCGAGCGCTCGACCCTCACGCGCGTCGCGGCCCTAATTGAGTGCGAGTTCGGGGCTCGCTATCATCCCCACTATCTAGAAGACACTGCAGCAGTGCCTCGACATCGTTGTCATAGGCGCCATCGGCCACCGACGACTTGGTGGTGTGCACCTTGGCGCCGCCGAGCTCTTCCGAGGTCACGGTCTCGTTGGTGACGGTCTTCACCACCTCGGGACCGGTAACGAACATGTAGGAGCGGTCGCGCACCATGAAGATGAAGTCGGTCATGGCCGGCGAATAGACATCGCCGCCCGCGCACGGCCCCATGATGACCGAGATCTGCGGAATGACGCCGGAGGCGATCACGTTGCGCTTGAACACCTCGCCATAGCCGCCGAGCGCCGCCACGCCCTCCTGAATGCGGGCGCCGCCGGCATCGAACAGGCCGACGATGGGCGCACGCATCTTGAGCGCCATGTCCTGGATCTTGATGATCTTCTGGGCATGCGCCTCGGAGAGCGAGCCGCCGAAGACGGTGAAATCCTTGGCGAAGACGAAGACCGTGCGGCCATTGACGGTGCCCCAGCCGGTGACGACGCCGTCGCCGGGGATCTTGACCTTCTCCATGCCGAAATCGGTGGAGCGGTGCTCGACGAACATGTCGAACTCTTCGAACGAGCCCTTGTCGAGCAGGAGCTCGATGCGCTCGCGGGCGGTCAGCTTGCCGCGGCCGTGCTGCGCCTCGATGCGCTTCGCACCGCCGGCGAGACGCGCCTGTGCACGCCGCTCCTCCGACATTTCGAGCACATTCAGCACGGTCAATGTCCCCTTTTCGGGTTCTGCCTAGCAGAGCAATTTTCCGTGAATGCAGCCGCCGAGATGCATGTACCTAAACAACCTTGAGGTGTCGGATCGGCCGGCCGGGCGCGATCATCGCGGCGGCGGCGATGATGCCCTGGGCGTCGATGCCGAAATGGCGGTAGAGATCCTTGATCGTGCCCGTCTGGCCGAAATGCTCGACGCCGAGCGAGCGCGTGCGATGACCCATGACGGAACCCATCCAGGCGAGCGTCGCCGGATGGCCGTCGATGACGGTGATCAGCCCGCAATGGGGCGGCACATCGGCAAGCAGCCGCTCCACATGGCACCGCGCATGGACGAGGCCGCACTCGCGGGCGCGCTGCGCTGCGGTCCAGCCCGCATTGAGCCGATCCGCCGAGGTGATCGCGAGCAGGCCGATATCGCGCCGGTCCTCGGCCATGAGGCCCACCGCCTCGATCGCCTCCGGCGCGACCGCGCCGGTATAGGCCACGACCACCTGGGCATTGGGTCCGGGCTTCCGCAGCCAATAGGCGCCGGCCATGATCTCGGAGGCGAGGTCAGGCGTCATCTCGCGCTGCGGCTGCTCGAGGCTGCGCGTGGACAGGCGCAGGTAGACCGAGCCGCCGGTCTCGTCGCGCAGCCAGGTCTTCTCGTCCGCCTTGCCCTCGCCGTCGCGCTGCATGTAGTCGAAGGCCCAGCGCATGATCACGGCAAGCTCGTCCACGAAGGCCGGCTCGAAGGAGGCAAGCCCATCCTGCGCCATCCCGACGAGCGGCGTGCCGATGGATTGATGCGCGCCGCCCTCGGGCGCCAGCGTCACGCCCGAGGGCGTCGCGACGATCATGAAGCGGGCGTCCTGGTAGCAGGCATAGTTCAGGGCATCGGCGCCGCGATAGATGAAAGGATCGTAGAGCGTGCCGATGGGCAGGATCCGCTCGCCGAAGAGCGAATGCGAAAGCCCGAGCGCCGAGAGAACGATGAAGAGGTTCATCTCGGCGATGCCGAGCTCGATATGCTGGCCTTTCGGCGAGAATTCCCAATTGTAGGTCGAGGGAATCCGCTCCTTCTTGAACGTGTCGACCAGGCTCTCGCGGGCGAAGAGCCCACGCCGGTTCACCCAGGCGCCGAGATTGGTCGAGACGGTCACATCCGGCGCCGTCGTGACGACGCGCGAGGCGAGCGCATGATCGGAGCGCGCCAGTTCGTTGAGGATGAAGCCGAAGCCCTGCTGGGTCGACATGGCCGGATTGGCCGGGAAGGTAAGTGTCTCCGGCACCGGCACCTGCGGTGCGGTGTAGCGCCTTGTGCCCTTCTGGATGAACGGGACCTCGTTGAGGAAACGCTCGATCTCCGCCTGCGGCAGCGTCACACCTTCGAACTTGTCCCACTCATGGCCCGGACGCACGCCTTGCGTCTTCTGCCAGGCCTCCATCTGGGAGGGCGTCAGCATGCCGGAATGGTTGTCCTTGTGGCCGGCGAGCGGCAGGCCAAAGCCCTTGATGGTATAGGCGAGGAAGCAGACCGGCCTGTCGTGCTGGCGCGCCTTCTCGAAGGCGTCGAGCAGGCTTGGCAGATCATGCCCGCCGAGATTGGACATGAGCTGCGCCAATTCCTCATCCGATCGCTTCTCGATGAGGCGCGTCACCGGCCCCTGGTCGCCGAGATCGTCGAGGAGGCGCTTGCGCCAAGCGGCCCCGCCCTGGAACGTCAGCGCCGAATAGAGCTGGTTGGGGCAGGAATCGATCCAGTCGCGCAGACGTTCGCCGCCGGGCTCCTTGAACGCCTCCTGCATCAGCGCGCCGTGCTTGAGGATCACCACATCCCAGCCGAAATTGCGGAACAGCGCCTCGAAGCGCTCCCACAAACCCTCGCGGATCACCGCATCGAGGCTCTGGCGGTTGTAGTCGATGATCCACCACGTGTTGCGGATGCCGTGCTTCCAGCCCTCGAGCAGCGCCTCGAAGATGTTGCCCTCGTCCATCTCCGCATCGCCCACGAGCGAGATCATGCGGCCTTCGGGCAGATCCTTGGCCCAGCCATGGGCCTTCACGTAATCCTGCACGAGGCTGGCAAAGAGCGTCTGCGCGACGCCTAAGCCCACCGAGCCGGTGGAGAAATCCACGTCGTCGATGTCCTTGGTACGGGACGGATAGGATTGCGCGCCCTTGTAGCCGCGGAAGTTTTCCAGCTTCTCGCGGGTCTGGCGGCCGAAGAGGTACTGAATGGCGTGATAGATCGGGCTCGCATGGGGCTTCACCGCCACCCGGTCCTCCGGTCGCAGCACCGAGAAGTAGAGCGCGGTCAGGATCGTGGAGAGCGAAGCCGAGGAGGCCTGGTGCCCACCGATCTTCATCCCGTCCTCGTTGGAACGCAGGTGATTGGCGTTATGGATCGTCCAGGTGGAGAGCCAGAGCACCTTGCGCTCGAGTTCCTTCAAGATGCTCAGGTGCCGCGCGTCCGCCATGTGATCCTCCTGCTTGTTCTTGTTACCATATGTCAGAGTGTTTGGCAGGTGGGGCCAAACTTATGCTGCGGAGCAAAAGATTTTCATGACTCCATCGGCCGCGCTGAAGGCGGCCGCAACTGAAACGGACATGTTCATCTCCCTAAAAGGTTGAAGTAGCCGCCGCCCTTGCACGAGCGGTTCTGCTGGTTTGGAGGATAGTCAGTCAGCCCGAGGCGGCGTGTAGAGATCGCCTGGCCGTCCGGCCTTGGCGACCTGGCCCGGAACGTCATGCCCAACGAGGGCCGGGAGGCTCCGGGCGAGGCCAATCAGCGCGTCGAGGTCGAGACCCGTCTCGATCCCCATTTCGTGGCACATGCTGGCGAGGTCCTCGGTGCAGACGTTCCCGGTCGCACCCGGCGCGAAGGGGCAGCCGCCGAGGCCGCCCAGTGAGGCATCAAAGCGCAGCGCTCCAGCCTCGCGAGCTGCCAGCACATTGGCGAGGCCGAGACCGCGAGTGTTGTGGAAATGCAGAGTCAAGTGCTCGGCAGGGACCAGCGTCAGCGCGCACGCGACGAGGTCACGGACCTGGCGCGGGTTGGCCATGCCGGTTGTGTCGGCTAGCGTGACCCCGCAGATCCCAAGAGCCAAATAGCGCTGGATGAGGTCCAGTATTCGTTCCGGCGCCTGCGCGCCCTCGAAGGGACAACCGAAAGCGGTTGCGATCGTGGCGTTGAGACGCACTGGCGTCCCCCGTGCGGTTCCAACGATGTGGGCGAAACTATCGAGTGAGGCCGCGCAGGACAGGGACATGTTGGCGCGGTTGTGCGTCTCGCTTGCCGACATCACGAGGTTCAGTTCGTCGGCGCCCGCATTGAGCGCGCGCTCAGCTCCCTTCAGGTTCGGCACGAGCGCGGCATAGATCGTGCCCGGACGACGGGCAATGCCCGCCAACACCTCAGCGGCGTCGCGCAGGGCCGGCACTGCTTTGGGGGAGACGAAGGAGGTCACCTCGATGCGGGTGAAACCGGCGTGGGACAGCGCGTTGATGAAGGCAACCTTGTCGCAGGTCTCGATGAATCCTGGTTCGATCTGGAAGCCGTCGCGAGGCGCGACCTCCTGAACGATCAGTGTGTTGCGCACGCTCATGCCACCGCTCCCGCTTTGCGCAGGCCGGCGATCGCCGTGGCGTCATATCCAAGCTCGGTGAGAACCGCGTCAGTGTGGGCCCCAAGCGCCGGTCCGGACCAGCGCACCTCGCCGGGCGTGTCCGAGAACTTTGGCACGATGCCGGGCATCTTCACCGGCGTCCCGTCCGGCAGCTCAGTGGTCAGGATCATTCCCCGGGCCGCGTAGTGCGGGTCAGCCACGATATCTGCAACGGAGTAAATGCGGCCGGCCGGTACGTCCGCCGCTTCCAGGGCCGCGAGCGCCTCCGCCACGGTCTGCGTCCGCGACCAGTTCGTGAGGGCCTCATCGAGCATTGCGGCCTGCGCCGTGCGGCCGTCGTTGGTACGCAGGCTGGGGTCGGCAGCGAGATCGGGCCGCCCGATTGCGATCATCAACCGGCGGAAGATCGGGTCGCTATTGCCAGCGATGACGATGTAGCCCCCGTCGCGGGTGGAATACGTGTTCGATGGTGTGATACCAGGCAACGCCCCGCCTGTGCGCGTACGAACCTCGCCTAGAAGGTCGTACTCCGGCACGAGGCTTTCCATGACGTTGAAGACGCTCTCGACGAGCGAGACGTCGACAACCTGTCCCCGGCCCTGCCCCATCTTGACCCGAAGCAGCGCCATGAGAGCACCGATAACGCCGTGCAGCGACGCGAGTGTGTCGCCGATGCTGATGCCAACGCGTGCGGGCTGGCTGCCAGGATCACCCGTCGTGTAGCGGATACCGCCCATGGCCTCGCCGATGGCACCAAACCCCGGCCGGTCGCGGTAGGGTCCAGTCTGGCCGTAGCCGGAGATGCGGACCATGACGAGCTTCGGGTTGATGGCCGAGAGCTGCTCCCAGCCGAGGCCCAGCTTCTCCAGCCCCCCGGGTCGGAAGTTCTCGATCACCACATCAGCACTTTGCGCCAGCGCTTGCACGACGGCGACGCCCTCTGGGGACTTCAGGTTGACTGCAATCGACTTCTTGTTGCGTGATTGCAGGTACCACCAGAGCGAGGTTCCCTGGTGCAGTTTGCGCCATTTGCGCAGTGGGTCACCGTCTCCGGGAGCCTCAACCTTGATTACCTCGGCACCGAATTCCGCCATCAGGCGCGCAGCGAACGGTGCTGCGATCAGCTGGCCGAGCTCGAGCACGCGGATACCCTCTAAGGGTCCAGTCATGAGCGTATCCTTCACTTGCACTTATTGTTAGCCGTCATTTATCGGAAGGCACTGGAACAAGTCCAAACGTCTTTCGATCATGACCGTTCGCGAATGTAGAACGTCGCGTGCCCGATCAGCCGGATCCTGTGAGATGAGTGAACAAGAGACTAGTCGCCGGCGGGAGGGATGTGTCGCGGGTCACAATGCGGAGCTCACGCTGCGCCCAGGAGTCGGTCAGGGGCACAGGGGCCAAATCCATGGAAACGCCCAAGAGTGTGAAGACCTTGCGCGGCACCACGCCCAAGCCCATATCCGCCTGCGCCATCCGACAGACCGAGTCAAAGCCAGGGACATGGACCCGCAGCCGGAGGGGACGCCCAGCGGATTGTGCCTCACTCTGGACGCTCGCGTAGATTGAGCTTTCGGCGTGGAGGCCGACAAAGTCGTACTCCAGCGTATCGCGGAAGGCGAGTTCAGTGTGTCCGGCCAAGGGATGATCGGGGCGCATGACTAGAATGAGCTGGTCGCGCCGATAGAGAGTGCTGCGGAGACCGCGCGTCGGAGTGGCGCCTGAACAGATGCCGAGGTCAGCCAAGCCCTCCTCAACCCCTCTCACCACGTCGCTGCTCCGGCACTCTTCAAGGTCAATTTTGATTGCGCTGTGCCGCGCCAGGAACATCTGCAGGTCCTCTGGCAGGAATTGAACGATGGCAGACAGATTGGCGAGCATACGCACGATGCCGCGCACGCCCTTGGCATGCTCGGCGAGCTCAAGGGCGATCTGCTCGGCATTGTGCAGCATGCGCCGGGCGTGGTGCAGCAGAATCTCGCCGACCGGTGTCACGGACATCCCACGCGTCTCCCGATTCAGAAGCGTAACGCCAAGCGTCTGTTCCAGCTCAGCCAAGCGCTTGCTAACCGCCGATGGCGCGATGGCAGCGTGCCGTGCGGCCTTGGTCAAGGTGCCATCCTCGCAGATCATAACGAACAGACGGAGCGTTGTTAGGTCGAGTCTCCGAAGAATAGCAGGTGAGAGCATCCACGCACCCTCCTCTAGCAAGATGTTGAATAAGTAAGCTGGGCTCGCAGACGAAGCCTGAATCGTCGCCATTGTGGATGTAGAACTGACCAACAAGGCGGCCGATGGCGCTGAGCGCGGATGGGCCAGAAGAACAAGATCGCTCGCTGGTGGGCAAAACGCGGCGCGTACTCGTCTGCGCCGCGGGATCGGAGAATGGCTTCCGCTTACATGTTCGGGGCGATCTGTCCGGCTCATAGTAAAAGAGCCGGCCTGGTGCTGCCGCGCTGCACGACTGAGGCCATGATCCTGTATCTGGCCGAGATCTCGCAAGCTGTGGCTCCAGGAGCTCATGCAGTGCCGCTGCTCAAACAAGCCGGTGGCATGTCTCACCCCGACTGACTGTGCCATCAAACATCACCCTACTACCACCACCAACGAGAGCGCCTGAGCTCAATCCGGTCGAGAACTTTTGGCAGTACCTGAGGGAGGACTGAATCTCCAACCGGAGCTTCACGTTCTACACGGATATTCTCGACCACTGCTGTGATGCCTGGAACAAGTTCGTTCACCAGCTGTGGCCAACATGTCCAGCGGCCTGCGCGACTGGGCCCGTGCATGATGATTGGCACCAGCTGGTATAAGAAGATGCTACTGAAATCGAGCAATAGAATCCTCAGCTTCCATACTCGTGTCGCTGGAATCCCGCGCTGCGGATTGCATTACCGCGACAACCCTTTCATGCGATCCACGAACGCATGTGTCGCGCGTCGCGGGCCTGTGCAGATCTGGTGCGACCGCAAAATGACCAGTTCCTTCTAGTCGTTACGGGTGCCGCAAAATTGCTTCGCCCACACTGAGCCACTGAATCACAACACGGATGCGAACGTCATTCGGCAAAGGTCCGCCACGTCGTAGATTGGAAGCTGCGTGCTGAGCCGAAGTTCGCGCGACACCAAAGGGAATCCAGCGCATTCGAATAGGAGCGCCCCGATGTCCGGGTGCGCGACCCTCAATCGCGCGACGCACACTTCAACATCCGCCTGGATCGAGGCAACAGGGGTAAATAGTGGCGGGCGCATCATTTCGTTGCGGAGCAACTCGCCCCCTTCGATGCCGCCTATCACGATTCTCGCCCGATCTGCCGGATCGTCGACACCCAGCACGTCTTCTGAAAAATTCGTTGAGTCCGCGGTGATGATAGCGACCTTGGCCGCCCGCGGCACTTGACGGAGCAACATGGGCAGCAGGAGCAGACTCGAGAGGGCAACCGGCACGTTGACGGCGGCGGCCACAGCAGCTTGGTGCCGAATGGAAAACCCACAGTTCGAGCTGATCGCGACTGCGCCTCGGTCTACCAGTCGGCGGGCGGCAACGATGAATGCCGGCTCAAGCGCCGGATCGCCGCGGATCACATTTTCTGCCCATCCGCCTTCGATGGTCTCGGCAATGACAGGAAAGTCGAGAAGAGCGGTAAACCGCGGATTGGGGGGAGTAGACCCTATCGGCAACCCCTTGTCGAGGGCTAGGACTCCGAGAGAAGGTTTATTGGGTAATGGCATGGATTGGCTCTTGAACTGGTATGAAATGTGGCTCTGGGTACGACAAGGGCTAGTTGCTCATGTTCTGCGAAATGGAAGCCTCCGGTTAATCTCGCTTCCAATCTCCGCAAAACTGCTGCTCCTACGGTCGGCAGCCGGCAGGATCTGATTTAAGTCTGATAACGAAAAGTGACCGGTCAGGTTTGGGCTTGGCCCGTCAGTTCAGCACCCACGGTAGTGGGCCCCTGAGAATCTGAGTATCTGCCCAATTCGTCTAAAAGAGCAGCACCAGTGTGAACCCCCTTGAGGAAGCATTCAATCTTGATGTTCTCGTTCGGGGCGTGATTGGCTTGGTCAGAGTTCGCATAAGGCACCACAAAGGAGTGTGTGCCGAGAATTTTTGTGAAGACGTATTCCGGAAGGCTACCGCCGATTACGGGATACACGAGTGGCTCGCGCCCCTGTCCAGTGCGTACTGCACGCTGCAGAAGATCCGAGAACGGCGAATCGAACGGCGTCTTTGATGGCGACATGGCTTCAATGCGGACGAACTCGACATCCGGGGCGTGCCGTTTGACGTGAGCCTCTATCTTCGCAAGGATATCATCAGGAGTTTGCCGTTCCACGAGACGTACATCGCACTTGACAAAAGCTTCGTTCGGCACGATCGTCTTTGATCCTTGGCCGCCATAGCCCCCATGCAGTCCGTTAATAGTCAATGTTGGATGAAACATAATTCTGTCAGCTAATGGCCGATCGGCTGGAGTATCCAACGCTGCGAGACCAAGAGTTTTCTTAACATCATCGGCAGTCATAGGCAGCCGTCTTGCTATGGCGACCTCAAGGTCGCTCGGTGGCACGATGTCATCGTGAAAACCGTCGATTGTAATCTCCCCGGCAGCATTTTTCATCGTTGCCAATAAGTGCACGAGCTTCCAGATGGGGTTTGGCGCAACACCGCCGAAGCCGCCGGAATGTACATCGCTATTGGCGGTTCGGACCCGCAATTCGAACGCTGCTATTCCGCGAACACCATGGACTATAGTCGGGCGGCCCGAGGGATCCATGGCGCCGTCGGCAGTCACGACTAGGTCTGCCTTGAGCAGGTCACGGTGGGCGTGAACGAATTCCTCAATATGCGGGCTGCCAGTTTCTTCTTCCCCTTCAAGCAGAAACAGGACATTGCACGGTAGCCGGCCGTGTACTGCCAAGTACGACTCCACCGCCAGAATTTGAGCGAAGTGTTGGGCCTTGTTGTCTGCGGCACCGCGCGCATAAATGCGCTCGTCTCGGATCGTCGGCTCGAATGGCGGGCTGATCCAGGCCTCCACCGGATCTGGAGGCTGGACGTCGTAATGGCCATAGAGCAAGATCGTCGGCGCTCCAGGTGCGCGCTCCCAACGCCCAAACACCATCGGATGACCGGACGTGGGGATTGCCTGTGTTTCAAACCCCAAGCGGCTCAGCATGCTCACAAGAATTTCAGCGACTTCACGGATGCCGACGTTGTGCGCGCTGATGCTCGGGTGTTTCAGGTAATCAAGCAAACGGCTGACGAACTGGTCTTCGTTCGCATTGATATGCTTATACACGCTGGACAATTCCGCGCTAAGAGCGGCCTGATTTGTGTTCGTATTCATGCGCGATTTTCCTGATTTCTTGAAGAATGGAGTTGGCCATTGCGTGTAGGCAATAATGCCGCGATCACCTCAGGCTCGCAGCAGACCTTCGCCTCACGGATGTTCTGTTCCGTGCCATCGAGGATGCAGACGCTGCTGAGTTCCAAAGACACTTCAATCCTGGCACAATAGTCTATGGCTGGCCCTCATGATGCTTGGGGCCGATCCGCTCAGACCTTGTTTCAACACACATCACTCTGAGGGACAGCCACTCCGTTCTGCTACGTGCGTGAGCGGCAAGTCCATTACGGCATCTAAAGCTCGAAAAGCTTGCGCGGCGCACGTGTCAATACCTCAACGCCAGTGTCAGTAACACGAAACGTCTCGCTGATGACATATCCGAAATCCTCGTCGATCCAATTTCCAAGCATCAGATGAAAGGTCATGTTGGGCTTAAGTTCTGTCATGTCACCATCGGCGAGGCTCGCGGTCTTCTCAACCCAGTCAATACCAAGTGCGTACCCACAGCGAGAAACCTTGGTGACGCCCATCTTTTCAGCCGTGCGGTAGAAGGCATTGGCGACGTCACTGCATGTGCGGCCAGGCCGGACTGTTTCCAATGCAGCTTCCAAACCCGCCACCTCTGCCTCATGAACGCGACGCAGACGGTCAGTAGGCGGGCCAATTACAAAGGTGCGCATGATAGCCGCAACATAATTGTGCCGAATGCCGCTAAGTTCGATGTTAATCTGTGATCCATCGCGAAAGACATCGTCGCTCCACATGACGTGAGCTGTACCTGTGCGTGGCGACGAACACACCAACGGGGGCAGCATTCCCGTCGCGGGCTGAGTGCCTTTGGCACCTCGTACCTGCACGGCAACGATCTCCGCTACGGCATCAGCCTCGCGCACACCTGGACGGATTACTTCTGCTGCACGCATAATTGCTGCGTCAGCAATGGCAGCAGCTTCTCTCATGACTGTGATCTCGAGATCGGACTTGACGATCCGAATCCAATCAACAACTTTGGTGCAATCTACGATTCTCACACTAGGCAGCCGCGTCTTGAACTTCTCTATAGTCGATGCCGACAAGTATTGTGTTGGCAAGCTACTCGACGTAATGTAACCCATTTCAAGCCCCAATCCGTGCTTGTAAAGGCCACGGTCGAGTAGCAAATCGATCATCGCGTCAAATGCATCCTTGCCAGGCTGCGTGACAAGAGCGTCTGAATAGCTAATTATGTTATCTGGCGTCAAAAAGGTTGTGTGGATAGCACCTGGCACGTCCATCAGGCGCACGAGCAGTGTCGGCTCCTCGTTGCTTACTGAAACCACGAGTGCATGCGCAGAGTAAAGTCGAGTTGTATTGCCTGTGAGATAGTTAATATTGGCTATATTGGTTAAGAGAAGCGTCTCGATATCCCGCCTTTTCATCTCAGCTTTCACTGCCGCAAGTCTTCGCAAATATTCCGCTCTGGGGAAAGCTTGTAGCCCTTTACTGATTGTCATTGTCTTCGCTCCGTTGAGGTTGGCCAGTCGTCAGGCGAGTCCGGATTCTCGAGCGCGGTTGTCAAACGCCGAACGTGGTTAAGGCGCTTTCAACCTACGCCCTCCGGTCGCCCGCGCTCTTAGCAATGCTACCGAACTCCTATCGCCGATTATCCTCAATATTGGGGTTTTTGGCGCAGCATTCATGCGGCGATTTGGCCGCATACGCAGCTTGGTGTCCTGCCAAGTCACCGCTGGGTGAGCGAAAGCAATAGACTTAAGCGTCGATGGGAGTTCGCACGATGTGATAAGCTTGCATTTTGATTTTCATCAAGATCTTCAGATCCTGCTGAGCTCAAGCAGATGGTTCTCGATCTTGAAGCCGAGAATGCGGAGCTGCGGGTCTATGCCGGTCTTCTTCGACAGATGATCTTCGGGGCGAACTCGGAGAAGTTGGCCGTGCTCGATCCGACGCAGATTGCGCTTGATCTCGGCGACCTCTCCGAGGTGCCGACGGCTGCCAAAGACGATGCGGTGGAAGATGGGGATCGGCCGCGGCACAAGCGCCGGTCGGCGACGCGCAACATGGGCGCCCTGCCGAAGCATCTGCCGCGCTGCGAAGTAGTGATCGAGCCGGACAGCACGGTGTGCTCCTGTTGCGGCCTCCCCCTTCATCGTATCGGTGAGGACGTCAGAGAGGCCCTCGATATCGTTCCCGCGCTTCTTCGTGCCGCGCGACAAACAAGGTGAGATTCGTATTGCCTCACTTAACCCTGTGACTCGAATGTTGCCTCACCCATTTTGCTCCCGGCTTAGAGGCTGGTGAGCAATTATCTTTCCTTTCGCGTGAGGCGACGCAGCAGGATGCGGCTCATGGCAAGATAAAGCAGCATCTCGCCGGTCTCGATCAGGCGTTCGTAGTCCTTGGCCAGCCGCCGGTTGGTGGTCAACCAGGCGATCGTCCGCTCGATCACCCACCTTCGCGCGAGCACCTGAAAGCCACTCGGGCGCGTTAGCGGCTCCGC
>NZ_JBVVAK010000105.1:18710-28538 GCF_055792825.1 Microvirga sp. GN3 | reverse complement strand
CGCGCGGATATCCATGATGGCCAGGAGCAATCGCTCCACATGGGCCGGATCCATGAGCGCAAGACCAACCTCGCCATCTCGAAAAGCCTCTTGCGACGCACGGCCGGTCCATACAAATGGGTCAGACATTCAGGTCGCGCAACAAACATCGGCTTTGAAGCACCAAAGCCGGCCAAGCTCTTTGGTCCGGGGACCCCAAGAGCTGCCTTTTGGCTCGGACTGCGGTCCTTCTGCTATCGACCTACGGACGACGCACAACTGTCGCCTCTATTGCGGCACTGGCGAAGCCATTTTGCCCCTTGACTTAGAGTGCGCTCCAACCCCTAGCCTTGGAAGCATCGTGGCGAAAGAGAGCATCCATGAAGATCGGGGAACTGGCAAAGTGCTCGGGGTTGTCGGCCCACACCATCCGTTACTATGAGCGGATAGGGCTGCTTCCATATGCCGACAGAGACCAATCGGGCCAGCGTGACTACGACGCATCAATCCTGGTCTGGATCGAGTTCCTCGGCCGTTTGAAGATGACCGGCATGCCGATCCGGGAGATGCTGCGCTACGCAGCCTTGCGGGAGCGCGGCGTCGACACGGAAGCGGAACGCCGTGAGCTGCTGGAACAGCATCGCGAACGTGTGCGTGCCCGCCTGGCCGAGCTGTCGGATTGCCTTCTCCTCCTCGACAACAAGATCGCCGGCTACACCGCCACAACGATGAGGAGAAAGGAATATGACCCAGCACCTCCAGAGCGCCGACGAAAGCCGGCTCGAGCGCGGCCGGCGCATGCTCGCTGAAATTGACGGCGAAGCGGCAGCAATGTGATCGCGGCCTTGGCAGACATGGCGCCCGACTTTGCAACCTATCTGTTCGAGTTTCCTTTCGGCAACATCGACAGCCGACCGGACCTCAATCTGCGCGGCCGCGAGACTGCAACGATCGCCGCGCTGACAGCTTTGGGCAATACCACCCCAACAGAAAGCCCGTCCCTGCAATGCGAGAGACCCACGGCCGGACAGAACTAGGCATCGCTGGCCAGCTTGCCGGTGGATCTATGGCGTTAAATAGAAGGAACGAACTGATGAAGACACGCAAACTCGGTCCCCACCTCACCGTTTCGGCCGTTGGGCTCGGCTGCATGGGTATGAGCCACGCATATGGTGGCCAAGACGAGCAGGAGTCCATCCGCACACTTCATCGGGCTGTCGAGCTCGGGGTCACCTTCTTCGACACAGCTGAGGCCTATGGCCCGTTCGAAAATGAAATCCTGGTCGGCAAGGCATTGATGCCCTACCGCGACAAGATGGTGATCGCCACCAAGTTCGGCTTCCGGCTCGACACAAGCAAGAAGGGCGCGGACGCCATGTCTGGCGTCGACAGCCGGCCGGAACATGTCCGCGAAGTGGCCGAGGCGTCGCTGAAACGGCTCGGGGTCGAGGTGATCGACCTTTTCTACCAGCACCGCCTCGACCCGCAGGTGCCAATCGAGGATACCGTCGGCGCCATGGCGGACCTTGTGAAGGAAGGCAAGGTGCGCGCGCTCGGCCTTTCTGAGGCGGGCGCCGCCATCATCCGCCGGGCCCACGCCGTCCATCCGATTTCCGCTCTTCAGAGCGAATATTCGCTCTGGACCCGCGATCCGGAAGGCGAAATCCTCGATACCTGCCGTGAACTCGGCATCGGCTTCGTGCCGTTCAGCCCGCTCGGCCGCGGCTTTCTGACGGGCAAGATCCAGAAGCCGGAGGATTTCGGCGCCGAGGATTTCCGACGGACGCTTCCCCGCTTCAGTCCCGAGAACATGGCCGCCAACGCCTCGCTCGTGAAAATGCTGGAAGAGATGGCGGCGGAAAAGGGCGTGACAGCCGCACAGCTCGCGCTTGCCTGGGTCATCAACCAGGGAGATTTTATCGTGCCCATTCCCGGTGCACGGAAGATCGCGCATCTGGAGCAGAACGTCGCCGCTGCGGATATTACGCTTTCACCGGAGGAGCTGAAGTCGCTCGGCGACATGCTGGCGCCGGAAAAATTCGCCGGCAAGCGCTATGGCGATGCAGCCATGTCGCTGACCAACAGGTGAGTTTGCTTGATGCCACCCTGTCCTCAGGATGGCATCACAATCAAATCGAGTGCTCTCCATCCGCTGATGAAAGAGAAGGGAGACGATGTTGGAGGAGGAGACAGTCCAGTCCATCGTCTAACTTTACTTGGACGACGGGGACGCGTCCCCGTCGTCCGCGCAGCTCAATCGAAAAACCGGCTCCCCATGCGGTCGTTCGCCGTCCAGATCTTTAGGATCGCAATAGGTCAGGCATGAAGTTCGCCGACTTTTTGGAATGTCTGGTGCTCCCGCGTAAGCGGACATTCGGTGCACTTCCGCCCCCTGCCATTAGGCGACCTTTACGGCTCCCGTTTATCCATTCCATCGGGGTCCGCCCCACCAGGGGATCGAGTTAGCTGTTACGTCGTCGCGATCCCCTCGCGCTGATTGAGGACGCGACAGTACCCGCGCTTTAAGCAGGTCACACGATCGAGGACAGAGCGCTGGGGCCATACGACAGGACCGTCGCCAGAAGGTTGAGCCCGCGTTCCAGCATGGCTTGGTTCTGCGCCGCGCCAAGAGAGACGCGAATGGCCTCCGGAGCAGGCCCGACCGCGAAGGCCTCGCTTGGCACTAGGGCAAGGCCCGACTGCCGCGCATAGAGGTTGAGGTCGGTCCGGCGCCAACGCTCCGGCAGGGTCAGCCAGAGATGATGCCCTTCCGGGTGCGCCTGGAACTCAATGCCTTGCAGGACCCGACCTGCGATGGTCTGTCGGGCGGCGCTCTCCTCGCGAATGGCCACCGTGATGGCATCCAGCGTGCCGTCCAGGATCCATTTCGAGGCGAGTGCCGCCATGAGGGGCGGCATCATCAGGGACATGGCCCGGATTTCTGCCGCGAGCCGCAGGGTGTCGGCAAACCTGGGTGTAACCACGTAGGCCGTCCTCAGGGCGGGTGTTACGCACTTCGACAGGGTGGCGATGTGCCAGGTGATCTCCGGCGCGAGCGCTGCGATCGGTGCCGGAGCCTGGCGGGGCAGTGCGCCGTAGGCGTCATCCTCGATAATCGCGATGCCGGTGCGGCGTGCCACTTCGGCGACAGCTTCGCGCCGCTGGGTGGACATGGTCGCGGTTGTCGGATTGTGGACGGTGGGGACGCAGTAGACCGCTCTCAGCTTCTCACGCCGGCATGCGTCCTCCAGAGCGGCAGGGTCGATCCCCTCGCGGTCCATGGCTACGGGCACCAGCCGCACCTTGAGCTGCTCGGCGATCGCGCGCAGGCCCGGATAAGTGAGATCCGGCACGCCGATGGCCTCGCCCGCCTGAACCAGAACCCGCACGACGGCATAGAGCGCCGTCTGGGCGCCTGATGTCACCACGAGGCGATCGACCGGGACCGGACCCAGGCGTGCGCCGAGCCATCGGGCGGCTGCCGCGCGATCCGGCCTGGCCCCAACACTCTCCTGGTAGTGCAGGTGCATGAGTCCGTGGGGAGACGAAAGGACACCTGCAACTCCCTCCTGGATACGCTCGCGCAGCCTCGCCGCCGATGGCTGCGGCGGCATGTTCATGCTCAGGTCGATGATCGGGGAGTCGGCAGGCCCGACGTTGTCCTGCTCCAGCGCCTTGCCCCGCACGTAGCTCCCCCGTCCGGTGTTGGCCTCGATCAGCCCCATCCTGCGGGCCTCGTTGAAGGCGCGGGTGACGGTGGTGAGGTCCACTCCGAGTTCCTTCGCGAGCTGGCGCTGCGGCGGCAGGCGGTACCCGGGCTTGAGGCGTCCGGACTGCACGTCGGCCAGCAGAGCCTCCGCGATGGCCAGGTACTTCGGCCCGCTTTCCTTCTCGATCTGCGGCAACCAGGACAACACGTTTCCTTGACCTTCTTGTCTTGTAAATGTATGGCTCATGCACGACATACATAATGTGCAAAGCGGACTAGTGCAAACCTCGACCCGGTCCGTTGTACCTTCCCAGCCCGAGTACCGAAATTATCGTCTAATGTATGGACAGTCAATCCATACATATACAGCTACCCAGAAAACCGGGCCTAGATCTGAAGGATCTGAGATGACCAAGACCCTGACCGCCAAGGATGCCATCCTCAAGCACGGCCTCAAGTGCCGCTGCCCCCGGTGCGGCAAGGGCCGCCTGTTCAACGGCTTCCTGACCCTCGCCCCGCGCTGCGAGGCCTGTGGTCTCGACTACTCCTTCGCCGACCCGGCCGACGGCCCGGCCTTCTTCGTCATGATCATCATGGGCATCCCGGCGGCGGCGTTCGGCGTGTGGGTCGAGACAACCTGGGAGCCCTCCTTCTGGGTGCACGTGCTCACCTCCTTGCCGTTCCTGCTGCTGACCTGCATTCCGCCGATCCGTCCCACCAAGGGCATGCTGGTCGCGAGCCAGTACTTTCACAAGGCCGAGGAAGGACGCTTCGAGATCCCGCAGCAAGCGCCGAATAAAGGACCGCCCACCTCCGGCCCGGTCGGTTCCCGCGGCTGAGCCGTCAGTCCCTCCCTATCACCGAAGGCTGCCGCCATGTCCGACACCGATCGTTCGCCCGCGGGACGAACCCGCAACACGGCCCTGACCTGCCTCACCGTCGCTGCCGGCATGCTGGGCCTCGCCTATGCCTCCGTCCCGCTCTACGACCTCTTCTGTTCCGTCACGGGCTTCGGCGGCACCCCAATGCTCGCCTCCGGGCCGGCCTCCAGAGTGCTCGACCGCACGCTCACCATCCGGTTCGATGCGAACGTCGCGCCCAATCTTCGCTGGCGCTTCACGCCGGAGACGCCCGCGATCAAGGTCAAGGCCGGCGAGACCCAGACCATCACGTACAAGATCCAGAACACGGGCGATGCCCCGGCCACGGCCATGGCGGCCTTCAACGTCCTGCCGGAGCTTGCGGGCGGCCACTTCATGAAGCTGGAATGCTTCTGCTTCCAGGAGAACACCCTCAAGGCGGGCGAGACCATGGAAGCAGCGGTGGTGTTCTTTATCGACCCAGCCATCGCGGACGACCCAGGCATGGCCGAGGTGCACGACATCACCCTTTCGTACACGTATTTCCCATCGAAGAACGGCAGGACCGCGGAAACCTCCACCAAGTGAACTCCCAAACGGTTATCGATCGCAGCAGGAGGAGCCTGGCTCAGGATCCCTGCGGGAGCAGGCGGTCCAACGCCTCAAGCAATGAAGCGTTCTCGGCCGTGGTGCCGATCGAAATGCGCAGGCTGGCGCGCAGCCGATCCTGGTCGAACCACCTGACGAAGATTCCCTCGTCCGCCAATCCCCTTAACAGACGCCTTGCCGTCCCACGTGGATGCGGGCTCATGGTCGCGAGCAGGAAGTTTGCCTGCGAGGGAGCGCAGGCGAATCCCCGGCTGAAGAACTCCCGCGTCATGCGGGCCCTCTCGGCACGGACGAACGCCCAGCTCGCAGCCGCCTCGTCCCGGTGGCGAAGGGCCGCCTCACCCACCCTCTGGGTGACCGAGTCCACGTTGTACGAATCCTTTGTCTTCGACGCCATCGGCGCCACGAGACCGGGCGAGCCGATCCCGTAGCCCAGGCGCAGGCCGGCAAGGGAGTAGCCCTTGCTCATCGTCCGCAAGAGCAAAACGTTATCGCGCTCCCGCACCAGGTCGATGGTGTCATGTCCGACCGCCGGATCGACAAAATCGACATAGGCCTCGTCCACGACCAGCACGCCCTTGAAGGCCCGTGCCACTTGCGCCAGGTCCCGCGCCGATGTGAGCCGCCCCGACGGGGCATGCGGGTTGACGAGGATCGCCAGCCTGGCTCCGGCCTTGTTCCATCTGCGAGCGATGTCCGATGACACGGACCAGTCGTCATTCAACGGCACCCGACACAGCGGGCTGCCATGGATGGCGGCCAACACCGGATAGAGGGAATAGCTCGGCTCCGCGAGGCCGAGCGGGGCGCCGGGCGGCAGGAACGTCGTCAGCGCCAGCCGCAGGAGTTCGTCGCCGCCATTGGTGGCGACGATGTGATCCGCCGTCAGGCCATGCAGGCGGGCGGCCGCGGTGCGGAAGCCCCAGGCCGTGGGATCGGGATAGCGGCGCAGCATCTCCCCGTCGATGCCGGCCAAAGCCGCGAGAACCGCCTCGCAAGGCGGGAACGGGTTCTCGTTGGTATTCACCTTGGCCCCTGCTCGTGCTAGCTGCTCGCCCGGGACGTATCCGCCCATGTGCCGCACGTTCTCTCGCTCGAACGTCATGCCGTGCGCCCCATCCCGAGTCCGTGCGCCTGGAACACCGCCGTCAGCGCCTCGACGAGGTGGTCCACCTGCTCGCACGTGTGGAGCGGGGTCGGCGTGATCCGCAGCCGCTCGGTCCCACGCGGCACGGTGGGGTAGTTGATCGGCTGGATGTAAATTCCGTGCCGCTCCAGCAGGTCGTCCGCGATGCGCCGGACCAGATGGGCATCGCCCACAAATACCGGGACGAGGTGGGTCTCGGACGGCATCACGGGAATCCCCGCCGCCTTGAGACGGCTCTTCACGGTGGCCACGACCTCCTGGTGCCGCTTGCGCTCGGCGGTGCTCGCCTTGAGGTGCGCCACGCTCGCGCGGGCCGCGGCCGCGACGGCTGGCGGCATCGACGTGGTGAAGATGAAGCCAGGCGCATGGCTGCGCACGAAGTCGATCAAGGGTGCCGAGGCCGCGATATAGCCGCCGCCGCAGCCGAACGCCTTCCCCAGCGTTCCCTGGATCACCGTCAGGCGGTGCATCTGGCCCTCGCGCTCGGCCACCCCACCGCCACGCTCGCCATACAGCCCGACTGCATGGACCTCGTCGAGGTAGGTCATGGCACCGTAGCGCTCGGCGATGTCGCAGATCGCTCTGATCGGGCTGACGTCCGCGTCCATCGAGTACACGCTCTCGAAGCACACCAGCTTTGGCCGCGCCGGGTCGTCGACCGCCATCAGGCGCTCGAGATCCTCCATGTCGTTGTGCCGGAAGATGCGCTTCTCGGCCTTGGAGTGGCGGATGCCCGCGATCATGGAGGCGTGGTTCAGGGCATCCGAGTACACGATGCAGCCCGGGATCATCCCGGCGAGCGTGGAGAGCGCGGCCTCGTTGGTCACGTAGCCCGTGGCGAAGACGAGCGCCGCCTCCTTGCCGTGCAGGTCTGCGAGCTCGCGCTCGAGCAGGACGTGGTCGCGGGTGTTGCCGGAGATGTTGCGGGTTCCCCCGGCCCCGGTCCCTACCCGGTCGATGGCGTCGTGCATGGCCTTGAGCACCGCCGGATGCTGGCCCATGCCGAGGTAGTCGTTCGAGCACCACACGACGACAGGCTCCTGTCGCCCCGGCACGTTCGCGAGTGGGAACTCCCCCGCTCTGCGTTCCAGCTCGAGAAAGATCCGGTAGCGCCCGTCCGCCTTCAGGACCTCCAGGGACTGCTGGAAAAACTGATCAGGATCGAACGTCGCTGTGAGGGACCGGCGGTCGAAAGCGAGTTGAGTGTTCATCGATCTCTCCTGAAGCAAGCGACGCTGGCCTTGTATGTACGCTAATCCATACAAATAGCGACCTAAGGTTGGGAGCGACTTCTATGATTTACCGGGAGAAATGTCGCGATGCCGGAATGCATATCTGCCCTGCCTCAATGTCACGCATTCAGCTGCGTATGTTGCTTGCATGCAGATTAAATAAAGACAATAGCAGGAGCCGAAATTTCGTCCGATTCGACCTGCCGGGTGCCGTAACGCCCCGGACAGCTCATTCGCAGAAACTTTGGAGAGGTGCCATGGAAGGCCTCTTTGCCCGCTTCGCGGCGGGTCAGACACGATCAGCCGCAGACCTATCTCTGGGAGGACGGGATGTTTGACCAGTTCGACGCCTGCTACTGGCGCGGTTCCAGTTCGCGTTCACGGTCTCCTTTCACTTCATCTTCCCGTCCTTCTCGATCGGGCTGGCGAGCTACCTTGCGGTGCTGGAAGGGCTGTGGCTGTGGACCGGGCGCGAGGTTTATCTCAATCTGTTCAAGTACTGGCTCAAGATCTTTGCTCTGGCGTTTGCCATGGGCGTTGTCTCGGGCATTGTCATGTCCTATCAGTTCGGCACCAACTGGGCTGTGTTCTCCGACAAGGCCGGGCCGATCGTCGGCCCCCTGATGGCCTACGAGGTCCTGACCGCCTTCTTCCTGGAGGCCGGCTTCCTCGGCATCATGCTGTTCGGCATGGGGCGCGTCGGGCGACGGCTGCACTTCGCAGCTACTCTTGCGGTCGCCATCGGCACCTTCATCTCGGCCTTCTGGATCCTGTCCGCCAATTCCTGGATGCAGACCCCGGTCGGCTACAGCGTGAACGAGGCCGGGCAGTTCGTGCCGCAGGACTGGTGGGCCATCGTGTTCAACCCGTCGTTCCCCTATCGCCTGGTGCATACGGTGATGGCGGCGTATCTCACCACGGCTCTGGTGGTCGGTGGCGTCGGCGCCTGGCATCTCCTGCGCGAGCGCACCAACAAGGGCGCCCGGGTGATGTTCTCGATGGCGATGGGCATGGTGGCGGTCGTCGCCCCGCTCCAGATCCTCGCCGGCGACATGCACGGCCTCAACACCCTCGAGCACCAGCCCGCCAAGGTCATGGCGATGGAGGGACACTTCGAGAGCCATCCTGAGGGTGCGCCCTTGATCCTGTTCGGCATGCCCGACCAGGAGGCCGGCATAGTGCGTAATGCCGTCGAGATCCCGAAAGTAGGGTCACTCATCCTCAAGCACGACTTGAATGCCCCGGTGGATGGACTCGACACATTCGACCGCGCCAACTGGCCCTACGTGCCCCTCGTGTTCTGGTCCTTCCGCGTCATGGTGGGGCTCGGCTTCGCGATGCTGGGCCTCGGCATGCTCAGTCTTTGGGCCCGATTCCGCGGCAAGCTCTACGAGTGGCACCCGCTACACTGGCTGGCCTTGGCCATGGGTCCGGCGGGCTTCGTGGCCGTGATCGCCGGCTGGGTCACCACAGAGGTCGGTCGCCAACCCTTCACCGTCTATGGCCTGCTCAAGACCGCGGCGTCGGCCTCGCCGCTCGAGGCTCCGGCCGTGGCCGCCTCGTTGCTAACCTTTATCGTCGTCTACTTCATCGTGTTCGGGGCCGGCACCGGCTACATCCTCAAGCTCATGGGCAAGCCGCCGCTCCGCGGCGAGACAGGGCCCGAGGCCGGACCCGACCATCCCATCCGCACCGCCGGCATCACTCCGGCACCCTCGGTCGATCCCAACCGCACCCTCGGCGCGGAGGCCAGATCATGACAACCCTTCTCGACCTCCCGACGCTCTGGGCATTCATCATCGCGTTCGCGGTCTTCGCCTACGTGGTGATGGATGGCTTCGATCTCGGCATCGGCATCCTGTTCCCCTTCTTCAGTCCTGGACCGGAGCGTGACAGCGCCATGAACTCGGTCGCCCCGGTCTGGGACGGCAATGAGACGTGGCTGGTGCTGGGCGGTGGCGGCCTCATGGCGGCCTTTCCGCTCGCCTATGCCATCATCCTGCCGGCCCTCTACGCCCCGATCATCGCCATGATGCTGGCGCTGATCCTCCGTGGCGTGGCCTTCGAGTTCCGCTGGCGCGATCCCGGGCATCGGCGTTACTGGGACTTCGCCTTCACGACGGGCTCGATCGTCGCGACGCTGTCGCAGGGCATTACGCTTGGTGCCCTGCTCCAGGGCATCGAGGTAGAAGGGCGCTCCTATGCCGGCGGCTGGTGGGACAGGGTGGTCGGCGGCCGTATCCTCGCGGGAAGATGGAGCTACGGGACCTCGTCCCGTGGTTCGCATTACGG
>NZ_JBVVAK010000105.1:0-18700 GCF_055792825.1 Microvirga sp. GN3 | reverse complement strand
GGCTCACGCCGTTCAGTCTATTGGTCGGGTTCAGCCTCGTGGTCGGTTATGCCCTGCTCGGTGCGGCCTGGCTGGTGATGAAGACCGAGGGAGCCGTTCAGGACCACAGCTACCGCCTCGCCGGCAAGCTCGCTCTTGGGCTGATCGGTTGCATCGGTCTGGTCAGCGCGGCGACGCCGTTCCTCAGCGGCGCCTATTACGAGCGCTGGTTTGCCTGGCCGCAGGTGCTGTTCACCGCCCAGGTGCCGCTGCTGGTCGGCCTCTGCTCGGGGACGCTGCTGGTGAGCTTGGTTCGTCGCTGGGAATACTGGCCGTTCCTGCTGACGCTGGGGCTGTTCGCCCTCTGCCTCGTGGGGCTTGGCATCAGCATGTTCCCGTACGTGGTGCCGAACGCCGTCACGATCCACGAGGCCGCGGCGCCGCCTTCCAGCCTCCGGTTCATGCTGGTCGGCGCGAGTGTGCTGATCCCGATCATCCTTGCCTACACCGGCTACTCGTACTGGGTGTTTCGGGGCAAGACCGGACATGAGGGATATCATTGATGCGCGACGAGATCGAACCGAACTCTGCGTTACACCGATGGCTGTGGTTCGTCGGCCTCTGGGCCGTCGGCGTTGGCACGACGGGAGCGGTCAGCCTCGTCATCAGGTTCTGGCTGACATGACAATCGATGTCTGATCGTCCGCTCAGCTGGTCGGCGCCACGGCGCAGGAGCTGATGGAGGCGGTCTGGGTGGCCGCCGAGATGCGGGCCGGCGGAGCCTTTGCTCACGCCAGCCTCATGATCGCTTCCTTGTCCGAAGATCGGTAGGCAATACGCGATTCCGGCGCTCGGCCATTATCCTTGGGGCCATCTGCGGTTTCTGGGGGCGCAAACCGGAGAGGTGATCCAGTAGTGCCAAGTGCCGCCAATGACCGGCATTGGAGCATCCCCATGAGCACACAGGTTCCAGAAAACAATGTTCGGTTGAAGCGGGCTTATGAGCCGCCGTCGGCCGATGACGGAGCCCGCATTCTCATCGACCGGCTCTGGCCTCGTGCGATTTCCAAGCACACCCTTGCTCTCGATCAGTGGATGAAGGACATCGCGCCGAGCACCGAATTACGCCGCTGGTTTGGGCATGATCCTGGACGATGGCACGAATTCTGCCGCCGCTATGCAGCCGAGGTGCATGAACACCAAGATCTGTTGGAAGAGTTGCGGGCCCGTGCCCGCAAGGGCCGGATCACTCTCGTGTTCTCCGCCCGCGACGAGATGCACAACGATGCCGTCGCCCTCCGGAGCTTTATTCTGCACGGCCTGGTGCATTGAGAAGCAGTCCAAGTGCAAAGAAAGTGATTTGAACCTGCAAATCTATTCGTTTGTCACGTACCCTGTCCAAGCATACCCTTCTTCTGTCGACCGATGGCGCCGATGACCGGCATACCTTCACAAGCCTCTCGTCAGCGCACACCCAGAGGAGGCAGGGATGCTCACCGCCGCGGATGTCATGACGACTGCGGTCATCACGGTCAGGCCCGAGACGTCAATCCACGAGATCGCCAAGTTGCTCTGCAACCATCATATCAGCGGCGTTCCGGTGATCGGAGACGAGGAGCGGCTGCTCGGCATTGTCAGCGAAGGCGATCTGATCGGGCATGCCCAATTGGCCGGTGAACAGCGTCGATCCTGGTGGCAGACTTTCCTCAACGGACCCACGGTGCTGGCTCAGCACTACGCCAAATCATATGGTCGGACGGCCAGCGATGTCATGACGAAAAGCGTGGTCACGGTCCTGGAGACCACGTCAATCGCCGACACAGCCCGCACCCTGGAGCAACACCGGATCAAGCGTGCACCGGTGGTACGGGACGGAAGACTCGTGGGCATCGTGACCAGAAGCAATCTGCTTCAGGTGCTGGCAACCACCGACGTGTCGAAGCCGATGAACGTTGCCGACCGCATCATTCGGGAGCGGCTGAATGACGAACTTGAGGATCAGCCCTGGGCATACCTCTCGAAGAACATCGTCGTCGAAAATGGCGTCGTTCACCTGTTCGGCATTGTCCAGTCAGAGGAGGAGCGACACGCCATCCGCCTCGCTGCGGAAAATCAGGCCGGAGTGAAGGCGGTGGAGGATCACCTCTCGATCGTGCCCGTCGCCGCCTACGTTTTCTAAGCGGCTTAAAGTGGGAGATCACAGAGCCGGCAAGGGAGCTCACGCCAGCCAGATGTATCCTGCCTCACTCCTCGAAGAGGCCGGATGCGCCCTGGAACTGCAATTATTGAGGTTACTGTCCTTCATGCTCATTCGCCTTGAAAATTGTCGGTCCGTTCAGGTGCTCGACCCCCGTGGTTTGATGACTCAGCATAATCAGGCTTTCAGAACATGATGGTGTAGACATGACACCTACTCAGGGTGAAACGGCACTATCACCGACCTTCAAAGCGGTTCTATACGGCATTGCGCTGACGGCACTTGCCAGGGCATCTCTTGTGCTGGCCGTCTGCATCATCATGGATGCGCTCGGCGGCCAAGGTCTCGGACTTAGTCTGCGGACAGCGGTCCTTGCCTTCGGCCTCCTTGGGGGAGCCGCGCTTGGCCACGGGCTGAGAGCGGAGCGGACTTCAGAATTTGGTCAGGCAAGCCGTTTCTATGCCCTCGCCCTTGTGAACTACTTCATCTGCTATGCCGCACTGCTGGCTGGAAGCTTCTTGAAACCCGGTGGCACTTGAGGGGTCGTAAGCTTTGCATGGCAGTCATCTCCTGACCTCATCCACCGATCAACGACCCGTCGTCCTCATCACCGGGGCAACGGGCAATTTGGGCCGTTCGTTGGGGAAGGTGTTTGGCCGCAACTACCGGACGGTTGGGCTCGACCGCGTCGCGGAAGCGGCTGACTTTCCGATCATTCCGGTCGACTTTACGTCCGACGCGTCGATGGAGTTGGCGTTCCGCAAGTTCCGCGACACCTTTGGCTCGCGCATCGCAAGTGTCATTCACCTCGTCGCCTATTTCGATTTTACCGGTGACGATCACCCTCTCTATCAGTCCGTCACGGTCGAGGGCACCCGCCGCCTGCTGCACACCCTGCAGGAGTTTGAAGTCGATCAGTTCGTCTATGCGAGCACGATGCTGGTGCATGCGCCGTGCCGTCCCGGCGAGCGGATCGACGAACGCCAGCCGATTGATCCGCGCTGGGCCTACCCCAAATCGAAGGCCGCAGCCGAAGAGGTGATCCGAGCGGAGCACAAGCACATTCCCTATGTCATCCTCAGGCTGGCGGGCGTCTATGACGAGCACACGACGGTGCCCACGATGGCGCAGCAAATGGCGAAGGTCTACGAGCGAAACTTGCAGAGCCACTTCTACTCCGGCAGCACACTCGTCGGCCAAGCCATGCTTCACCGCGCGGACATGCTCGACGCCTTTCGCCGCACGGTCGATCGCCGCGCCGCCTTGCCGCGCACGACGGAGATCCTGATCGGTGAACCTGATGCCGTCGGCTACGAGGCGCTCCAGGATGAACTCGGCCGGCTCCTGCACGGCGCGGACAACTGGCCGACGCTGCGTCTGCCGAAGATCGTGGCCGCCGCCGGGGTCTGGGCGCAGGATGAGCTAGAGCCGGTCATCCCTGATGTGATCGATAGAGGCGAGGAGCCGTTCATCAAGCCGTTCATGATCGCTATGGCCGATGATCACTACGCCCTCGACATCGAACGCGCTCGCGAGCTCCTGGGATGGGAGCCCCGGCACCGGTTGAAGGACGAGCTGCCAACGCTCGCTGCGGCTCTCAAAACGGATCCGGCGCGATGGTATAAGGCGAATGGGGTCACACCCCCGGCTTGGCTCAGTGACGCGGCCGATCTGGGGCGAAACCCGGGAGAGTTGAGCACCCGCTACATCGCCACGATCACGTCCGAGCATCGCGCCAACCGCTGGGCGCATTTCGCCAACATGGGTCTTGGCACCTGGCTCATCACCCAGCCACTGCTGATCGACGTCCCGGAGCCACTCCTGCGCTGGAGCGAAGTCATCTTCGGTGTCGCGGTCATGGTGTTCGCGGCGGCTTCCCTGTCCTGGCGGGCGCAGTGGGCGCGTTGGGTCTGTGCGGGTATCGGCGCGGCCGTGATGGCTGTGCCGTTCCTGTTCTCGACGCAAAGTGCTGCCGCCTATCTCTCGGACACGCTCGTCGGTTTCCTGATCTTCGGCTTTGCTGTGTGCACAAAGCCTGAGCCTGGCCCATCCGCCGTCGCTGCGCTCACCGGGCCAACCGTCCCGCCGGGCTGGAGTTATAACCCGTCCAGCTGGGTGCAGCGCCTGCCGATCATCATATTGGCGCTCGTTGGCCTCTACGTCTCGCGCTATCTGGCGGCCTACCAGCTCGGCCATATTCCCGATGTCTGGGATCCCTTCTTCTCCGGTTCTCCGGCTGACCCGCAGAACGGGACCGAGGAGATCATCACCTCAGCGGTCTCGACGGCATGGCCGGTGTCCGATGCCGCGCTGGGCGGTTACACCTACCTGCTGGAGATCCTCACCGGTCTTGTCGGCTCGCGATCCCGCTGGCGTACCATGCCCTGGTTGGTGATCCTCTTCGGCCTGATGATCGCGCCTCTGGGCGTCGTCTCGGTTGTATTCATCATTATCCAGCCGATCGTCATCGGCACCTGGAGCATCATCGCCTTGATCGGCGCAGCCGCGATCCTGCTCCAGATTCCCTATTCGCTTGATGAAATGATCGCGACGTTCCAGCTCATGCACCGCCGGATGAAAGCGGGCCGGAACGCGCTTCGTGTGTTCCTCCTGGGCGACACCGATGTCATGGAGGAGACACAGGACGCGGATCCGACTGCCGATGAGTTTGATAGACCACTTGGCACCGTGATCAAGGACATGGTGGGCGGAGGTGTCAGCCTGCCGTGGAACCTCGCCCTCTCCGGACTGATCGGCTTGTCCCTGCTGTTCACGCGCATCACGCTCGGGTCGGAAGGCAGCATGGCAAACTCCGATCATCTGATCGGTTCGCTTGTCCTCACCGTGATCTCGCTTGCTGCGGCTGAAGTCGCAAGACCGTTGCGGTTCCTCAATATTCCGCTTGGGCTCGCGCTGTTTGTCACTCCGTTCATCTACGGTGCAAGCGCGACTGCGGCATTGGTCAGCATCGCCTGCGGCGCGGCTCTGATAGCGCTCAGCATACGTCGTGGTCCAATTCGGGAACGATACGGAGCTTGGAGCCGGGTGCTGGTGTAAAGAGGGATGGCCGCAATGACCTCTCGTAAGGCCTTGTCACATCAAGCAAGGAAAGACCTTTTTGGGCCAGAAGCTGGCCGGACTAACCCATTGAAATCGCACCATCAGGCTCCCTCCGGAAGGACAGGAGAAGCAAGGACAACACGTTGATGTGACAATGTCGTCTCGAAGGGGGTACGTAAAGAGCCGAAGTAGTCTTACCCACTCCTCTGCGCTTGTTAATCTAAGTTCATTCCGCCACCTCTTGGCCAAGAAGAAGTAACGATAAGAGGAAACCATGCCCAAGAAGTCCCACCCGACCTATCGCATGTACTCGCCGAGCCTCGACGCCATGATGAGAGAGGTTCTCCATACCCTTGGCAACATCGATTTTGCCCCCGAGGTTGAACTGGAAAAGGTTGAGGCGAGTGCTCTCGAGCCAAAGCTGAAAGAGCAGATCAAAGGCAAGATCAGCGCCGCCCTTTGGGAGAGGCGCCAGCCGTATGTGGACCTCCTGGAGACGCTGCGGCGGCAACAGCACCGTCAATCGTTCGCAGCCTGATGGTGTCAACGCTGACACCGATTAAGTCGGAAAACCGCATCGCTGATCGCCCTGCCTGGGGGAACTGCACTATGGCGAAGGGCGCGGTGAGCACTACTCAAACGCTTGCGGGAATTGGCAAGGCAATCGTGGGAGGGACGCAATGACGAGCAAGGAAAGCAAGCCGGCGGCTCGAAGACGACCGCGTATTGCCCGGCTTGAGCTCAAATTTGCGACCGTGGAGGCTCAGATCGCACGACTCGCGCCGAACAACAGCTTGGGACTGGCTGAGGACGACGATTGTGCTCTTTGGAGACGCACTCCCCTCTGTGTGGCTTGGCGCTCAAGCGGGTGGCACCAGACGAGATTGCGGCCGCGGCCAAGCTGCGCGAGCATCCTCTATCTGGAACATGCGCGGCCTCTCGGGCGCGGCTGCAAGCATCATTCACCATTCAAACCCGGAGGAGTAACATTGATCGAGATCCGTGAAGAACTGGGCTCGCTCATCCGAACTTGCGAGGCTGCGGCCCAGACCCGCATTGACCATGCCCGGCGGGCCCACACTGACTTCCAGCGTTCCTTTCATGAGCGGCGTGCGGCCGAGGCGCTCCAGAGAGCCGACAAATATCGGCAGGAGCTCCACCATCTCGCCCGGGACGGGTGAGCCGACCCACTGGACTTGCTTTGGGAGGGTGGAGCATTTCACATCAAGCAGGAGGATCTCCATGCCCCAACCCCACAGACGCTGTCTGCAGGAATTTCAGGATGGGGCTGTAAGGCTCGCCCCGACCAGCGGCCGAAGCCAAACACACTATAGCTCGTGACATCGACGGCTTCTATAATCCCATCCGACGCCAGTCCACGCTGGGCGTTGTCAGCCCGGTTCAGTTCGAAAGGTCAACAGGGAAGCGGCCAGACTGCGCTCCACTAATCTGAAGCAAGTCCAGGGGCGGTCGACTTCAGCCTAAGGCAGGGCGGTCCGGGGATGGAACCAACTGATGTCATGGCAGGAGCGCGGTGGTCGCCGTCAGGAGACCGAGGCAGGAGATCCAGCTTTGACTAAACTCCTCAGTCCGCGAAGTATGCGCATCCGGTTTGGACACGCATTTGCACAAATGGTGGGAGATGGATGAGCCACGGGTGAGTGCTTCCGATTTCCTGACAGGTGCGGGCGCAATGGGAGCCTGTATCCGGGACCATGACTGGTCCGCCTCCCCTCTCGGCCCCATTGAGACGTGGCCGCAGGCATTGCGCATCATGGTGGACGCCATGCTCCGTTCCAAGTTCCCGGCCTGTCTGGCATGGGGACCGGAGCTGATCATGCTCTACAACGATGCTTACTTGCCACTCCTGGGCGCCAAACCGGACGCGCTGGGCCAGCCCATGCAGCAGGTCTGGGCCGAGACATGGGACGCGATCAGCCCCATTGTCGCAAGCGCCCTTCGCCGTGAGGCCAGCTACTTCGAGGACCTCCCGCTCACAATAAAGCGCCATGAGTGTCCGGAAGAGACCTGGTGGACCTTCTCGTACAGCCCGATCCCGGATGAAGCCGGTGAGATCCGCGGGATGCTCGCCATCGTGCAGGAGACGACCACTCGGGTGCTCACCGAACGCCGTCTCCGCTTCTTGATCGAGCTCAAGGGACGCTTGCGGGACGTTGCAGAGCCGCGTGACGTCATGGTCATGGCCGCGGAGATGCTCGGTCGCCATCTCGGAGCAACCCGGGTCGGCTATGGTGAGATCGATCCCACGGGTGAGTTCCTGTCGGTCGAGTGCGACTGGAGTGCTGATGCGACATCGACCTCTGCCGACCGGTACCGCCTCGATGCTTTTGGCGCGCCGATCATCGAGCAACTAAGGGCGGGGCACACGGTCCATGTGAACGACGCGTCAGTCGATCCGCGTACCGCGGACGAACTCATTGCGGCCGAGTACATCCCGACCGGCAAGCCGGCCGTCATTATCGTGCCGCTCATCCGCGACGGCCAGTGGATCGCCGCACTGTACGTTCATCAGGCGCAGCCGGGCCATTGGCGCGAGGAGGAGGTGACGATGACCGAGGAGGTCGCCGAGCGCACCTGGACGGCGGTCCTGCGGGTGCGAGCCGAGACGGCCCTGAAGGAGAGTGAAGAGCGCTACCGGCAACTCTCGGAGGTCGTGCCGCAGATCGTGTGGTCGGCCGACCCGGAGGGCCACATCGACTTCTTCAACTCGCGCTGGTTTGCCTACACAGGTCTGTCGGACGAGGAAGGCTACTTGGAAGGCTGGGAGGCCGCGATCCATGCGGACGACCGCTCGCATATTCTGGAAGCTCGAGCTGAGGCGATCCGGACCGGCACTACCACGGAGTTTGAGTACCGTCTGCGCAGAGCCGACGGGGTGTATCGCTGGCACATGAGCCGGGCTGTTCCAGTACGGGACGACCAAGGCGAGATCGTGCGCTGGTTTGGCACCTTCACCGACATCGATGACCGCAGGCGGGCCGAGGAGGCCCTGCGCGAGAGCGAGGAGCGCTTCCGGCAATTTGCCGAGCACTCCACGGCGGTGTTCTGGACCCTTGACGTCGCGACGATGCAGCCGGAGTTCCTGAGCCCGTCCTTCCAGCAGGTCTGGGGCGAAGCGCCCGAGGCCGTGCCACGGGACTTTGCTCAGTGGATGGAGACTATCCACCCAGATGACCGGGAGGCGATTGTCACCGCCCTCCGACAGATCCGGGAGGAAGGCCAGGTCGTGGTGCGGGAGTACCGGATCCTGCGGCCGGACGGGACCGTGCGGTGGATCCAGAACACCGGCTTTCCGATCCGGGACGAGCACGGGCAAGTGGTGCGGGTGGCGGGCATCGCCCAGGACATCACTCAGCACGACGGATCGTTGGTCTATGTGGTCGATGGCGATGAGACCTCCCGCCGGAAGCTGTCGGTTCTGCTCCAGGGCGCTGGGTATCAGGTGAAGGGGTTCGACACCGCCAAGACCTTTCTGCAGGTGGCGTTGGTGCTGGTACCCGGCTGTGTGGTGCTCAACGTCCAGACCCCCGCGGCCGGGGAGCTGACGATCCCAAGGGAGATGAAGGCACGCCAGCTCGGCCTGCCCGTGATCGTGATCGGCGACGCCCATGGCGATGTGACGGTCGGGGTTCAGGCGATGAAGGCGGGCGCATCGGACTTCCTGGACATCTCCTATCGTCCGGACGAACTCCTGGGCTCGATTGCAACCGCTCTCGCCTCGATCCAAGATCTGGCGGAGCGGGACCAGGCGGCGGAGCTGGCCAAGACGCGGATCGCGGCCCTCCCCACCCGCGAGCGGGACGTGCTGGACGGGCTGCTGGCCGGCGGTACCAACAAGATGATTGCACGAGCCCTCGGCATCAGCCCGCGTACCGTCGAGGCGCATCGGGCCCGCATCATGGAGCGGCTCGGAGCCCAGAGCCTGCCCGAATTGGTGCAGATCGCCGTTGCGGCTGGATTGCAAACGAAGGCGCCAGAGAGCTAGGAGACCGGTTATGGAGCCGCCAGAGGACCATGAACAGCCTCGCGCTATGTGCCAGCGAAAGGTCCAGTGTTCAGGGCCATCATCACCGGTTGACGGCAGCGGCGCGTGCATGCCCGCCGCTGCGGCGTTCCTCACGCCGACATGTTCGGCGATCTCTCCACCACGGCGAGGGAGATCATGTGAGAATGCCAGCTGCCCGCGACAAAGCCTCGAACCTTTCTCGGGCGTGTTCAATGGTTTGCGGATCTGGATGCTCATGCGCTCGGGCCAGGGCTGCGGCCGCGATGAGCCATATTCCAGGTCGGGCCGTGCGAAGCTCGGTGAATGCCCTGAAGCCGTACCATCGCATCGCGGCCATCGCTTTATAGACATCTCGGATCGGGTACTGCCGCTTCCGTCCAGGTGCCGCTTCAAGCGTGACCATGACAGGCGAGCTGAACGAGTCTCGGTTCATGAGCTATCCCCGCCAAACATCGAAAGACACCTCCGATATTGGCCATCGAGTTCGCGCTCGTCGTGACAGGCAGTCTCACGTCGACGCGACTGGACGCTCCATCTTCCCCATTCGTCATTAGGACTGATCGACGCGGAGATCTCACATCCGATTACTGGGTCGGTCGTGCATCACGTGCTCCTGGCCGTAAGCCAGGAGCACGTGCGCGCCGTCCACACATGCTTATTGCGCCACGCGGTGGATGCGCTGTGCTGTCTCAGTCGGAACTGTCATGGTCCGAGCCGCCTCATGGGCCACTTGGATTGTCAATTCGGTGATGCGCCGGCTGTTGTCGAGGGTCTGCTCGAGGTTGTCCCGGATCAGAGACGCCTGAGCCACAACAAAGTCTGGCACCGACCGGCAGTGCGCGAGGGCCGTCAAGCCGTCAAGGTTCTTCTGCAGCCGCTTCCGGCTCAGCACGACCCACTCGCGGGAGATGTCCTGCACGCCCCGGGCCAGAACCGTTCCCGAATGAGCCACGGCGTGGAAGTGATGCGAGGTTTGCTCGGCCAGCCCGTTATCCCCATTGGGAAGGACGACCTGCATCGCCTGATCCGTTGATCGGCGGGCCAACTCTGACACGGCCCCAAAGCTGCCCTCCATCGCCTCCTGCATGGCACGTGCCATGATTTGGGCACCTTCCACGCCAGCCTTCATGGTGTCCGCCATGCCTTCCGTCACGCGCTGGACGGTTTCGACCCACTCGCGGGAGTGCCGGGCGTCAGCTCGCTTGGCCTCTTCGACAGTTGCCATCTCATCCTCCACTTTCTTGACTACAGCTTCGGCGTCCTCGTCGCTCAAGACTTGGAGTACGGCAGGCAGCAGTTCCTTCTTGTCGTCGCGCATATGCTGCTGGAACACCCTGCGCATTTCAGCCAGTTTGCTGAGGAATTCGGCATTGTTCTTCGGCATGCGCTCCAGTTCTGTCAGGAGCGCACGGGTTTCCTGATTGTCATTGATCGCATGCTGCACGAGATCCTGCATCCCGTGCTTCCTCAGGATTGGAAAGAGATACTGCTCCTGGAGACCGGCCAGGAGTTCCAGCTCTTCCTTCAGGTCCGAAAGCAGCCGCTCCCGAGTTCTGACCGCGTTGTCGGACGTCCGGAGGAGCTTCTCAAAGAGCTCGTTCGCCTTCTCCGGCGGCGTTTGGCTGTATGGTCCGTTGCTGGTCATATGTCCTCGCACGCCTTCAAAGAGGCGATCTTGCAGGTGGCGCCGGTATCAGGGGCTGGAATCTGGGATGCCGGACGCGACTTGGTCCGGCCCTGTTCACCTGAGTTAATACCAGGCGGTTGACAGCGGTATTGGGGTTCCTACGCCGTAACCATACGCAGTGATCCTGTGAGAGGGCGCACCATGCTCGGACGCACAGTGCTCTGCCGATGGTTGAGGAACCGGCACCAATGAGGCCGCAGACGTGGTTCTGTTGCACGTCGTGAGATGGACAGCACGAGGCCGGACAGCCTGGAGCTGCAGCGAGCCGGTCGAATCGTCACTGCGGTCTTCGGCGGCTCATCATGACCTGAACTATCTGCAATTCTCCAATCCCGGCCTCTCCATCGGCCCGGGCCCCTCAGGTTGGATTACATCGTGCAGGTCGGCGGCACCGTCTATTTCCGGAAACGTGTGGCCAGCCCTATCTTGCAAGCGACCGATAGCACGTGGTGCCGCATGCGCCGGAATTCACGCTCTCAGCCTACGCAGTCTACCCGGAGGACGCCGACAGCGGTGACCTGGCGGCCGCGTTGGCGGGACTGCGCGAGGTCGCCCAATCGGATGAGCCGCGGCCTCGGGACAAGGCAGCGCCGGCAGAACCGGAGGCGGCCAGCAAGGGCACCAATCTTGGAGTCCCCATCCCGGCGGAATGAAGCCCGTGGGAGACACGGCTGGTGGCACCGAACAAGGAGGCTGCGATTGGCGCCACACGCCTCCTCAGTGATGGGTGTCGACGATCCGCGGCAAGGTCTCGAACTGGTGGAACGGCGGCGGAGAGGACAGGGTCCATTCCAGCGTCGTGGCACCCTCACCCCACGGATTGTCGGCAGCTTTCTCCTTGCGCCGGAAGGCTTCCACCACGCCGTACATGAAGACGAACAGGCCGACGAAGAAGATGTAGGCGCCGATGGACGAGACGAGGTTCCAGCCCGCGAAGGCATCCGGGTAATCCGCATAGCGGCGCGGCATGCCGGACAGGCCGAGGAAATGCTGCGGGAAGAACAGCACGTTGGCGCCGATGAACGCGACCCAGAAGTGCAGCCTTCCGATCCAGTCGGGCATCATGTAGCCGGTGATCTTCGGAAACCAGTAGTAGATGCCGGCGAAGATCCCGAAGACCGCGCCGAGCGACAGCACGTAGTGGAAGTGCGCCACCACGTAATAGGTGTCGTGCATGTAGCGGTCGACGGGAGCATTCGCCAGCACGACGCCGGTGACGCCGCCGACCGTGAACACGAAGATGAAGCCGATGGCCCAGTACATCGCCGCCGTGAAGCGGATCGAGCCGCCCCACATCGTGCCAATCCACGAAAACACCTTCACGCCGGTCGGAACCGCGATCACCATCGTGGCGAACACGAAGTAGGCCTGGGTCTGGAGCGAGAGACCGACGGTGTACATGTGGTGCGCCCAGACCACGCTGCCGACCACGCCGATCGCCACCATGGCATAGGCCATGCCGAGATAGCCGAAGATCGGCTTCTTGGAGAAGGTGGAGACGATGTGACTGATGATGCCGAAGGCCGGCAGGATCATGATGTACACTTCGGGGTGACCGAAGAACCAGAACAGGTGCTGGTAGAGCACCGGATCGCCACCGCCGGACGGCTCGAAGAAGGTCGTGCCGAAGTTGCGATCGGTGAGCAGCATCGTGATCGCGCCCGCGAGCACGGGAAGGGTGATCAAGAGCAGAAAGGCGGTGACCAGCATGGCCCAGGCGAAGAGCGGCATCTTGTGCAGCGTCATGCCCGGAGCGCGCATGTTGAGGATCGTGGTGATGAAGTTGATCGCGCCGAGGATCGAGGCCGCACCGGCGAGGTGCAGGGCCAGGATGCCGAAGTCGAAGGCTGGGCCGGGATGGCCGATGGTGGAGAGAGGTGGATAGGCGGTCCAGCCGCCGCCGAAGCCGACGGATCCAGGAGCGCCCTCCGAGAACAGCGAAAGGATCATCAGGGCAAACGCCGCCACAAGCAGCCAGAACGAGATGTTGTTCATGCGCGGGAAGGCCATGTCCGGCGCGCCGATCATCAGTGGCACGAACCAGTTGCCGAAGCCGCCGATCAGGACCGGCATGATGACGAAGAATACCATGATCAGGCCGTGGCCGGTCACGAAGACGTTGTAGGCTTGCGGGTTGGCGAAGAACTGAAGCCCGGGCTCCTGCAGCTCCAGGCGCATGCCGATGGACAGCAGGCCCCCGATGATGCCGGCGACGAAGCCGAACATCAGGTAAAGGGAACCGATGTCCTTGTGGTTCGTGGAGTAGAACCACCGGCGCCAGAAGGTCGGATAGTCGCCGTGGGCCGCAGCATCCAGTTCGCGCCCGTGAACCCTTTCAGGCATGTCATGGCTCTCCAGAGCCACAACAGGGTTGAGCAACGGCCGAGCCCTGGCAACCGAATTTTATTGCTGAATACCAGCAAAACTCTTGCACGATGTACAGACAACCACGCGAGTGCTTAGAACCGTCACCCAAGAAACCTGAACTCCAAAGATTTTGCTTGAAAAGACCAAACAATTTCGCTTGTCGCGGCCGCTGTCCGGGCCGAGGATTGTTGCGCCATTCCGGCGGATCACCTCTCATCCGAGATGAAGGGCACAGCCGGAACAATTCAGTCGCACGAAGCCATGGAGGATGCAGATGCACCCCGCCCGAGCCAAACAGTCTGCGGCCATCTCCGACGGCAGCACACGCGAACGATGGCTGACTGTCAGCCTTCTCGCGGGCTCCTTGGCCCTGCTCGCCTGGTGCGTGGTTGCACTCTAGGAAGGACAAACCCAACGGGAGAGCCCGAACATGTGCAGCTACAATCTGTTCCGCCACGCCGATCGCACGGAGCTCATCTGCGCGGTTCCGGAAGTTCGGCCCGTACCGGGATTCATCACAGGGCCGCCATGGAGTTTCGTCGGATGCATGCGGGAAGGTTCCAACGGCTCGTCAGGTTTCAATCATCGAGCGGCGGAAGCGAGCGTTCAGTACAACGGCTTCTACCTGTTCCAGCTGATCCATGCGTCGGACCTCCAGTCATGGCTCGATCAAGGAGTCACGCCGCAGTCCGACGGGGAAGCTCCCATCGGCGGCAAGGACCGGCAGAGGGAGATACGGGAACTCAGGATGATTGCAGGCTGAGACAAAGCAATCTGATGATCAGGTGCGCGACTGGGGATTGCAGTGTGCGGAGAGTCGCTGCAACACAACCAAGGCTCATCACCGACGTGGCTCTTCGAAACACACCATGCGTGGTGGGGAGGCGAACATGGCTGGCCCGATTTACCCGGAACCATCGCCCGAGCTCGCGCGCAGGCGCCGCGAGCTTGCGCCTGACGTGCAGGCGGCATTTGAGGCGTTCGGACGCCAAGTGTTCGCCGATGGCGCGCTGAGCGCCAAGACCAAGCAGCTGATCGCTGTCGCAGTCGCACATGTCACGCAATGCCCTTACTGCATCCAGGGACACACCAAGGCGGCGCTGCGGGCCGGCGCCACGGCGCAGGAGCTGATGGAAGCTGTCTGGGTGGCCGCCGAGATGCGGGCTGGCGGCGCTTACGCGCATGCCAGTCTCATGATCGCGTCTCTCCCGGGGGAGGCTCAGGCGGACGGCAAAGCCATGGCAGCCAACGGGGCCCCTGGTCAGCCGGATACAGCATAGGAGCCGCCTTGTGACCGCCCCGGAGAAAGCTGCCGGTATTCGCATCCTTACCGGGGCTGTCGAGATTGATGCGGCCATTCTGGCGGAGGGGCTCGGCCTCGCAGCGTCTCTTGTGCCCGTGCTGATCCGCAACGGCGAGATCACGAGCCTCTGCGAGCGGGGCGTGGGTGACGATGCGGGGCGGCATCGTCTGACATTTTTCTACCGGGGCAAGCGCTGCCGCGTGGTTGTCGACAATGAGGGTCGATTGCTCCAACGCTCGACCATCGATTTCGGCGACCGTTCTCTGCCGCCGCGGCTTCGCAGAACCGGGGGCTGACCGCTCACTGGCGATCAGAGCTAACTATCAGAAAATGGGAATGCGCCCTTCCCGGTTTATTTTGGGCTGGAATGGCAAACGATCGACGCATCAGCGCGAATATCGATAACGGGTCGAGGAGAGTGGCGCTGATAGGTGCAATGCTGGAGACGATCAGCGGCATCTCATCCGCAGCATGTAATCACGAAGGAGGGATACCAGTCCGGGAACCTTTGTTGGAACCGCCCATCTAATGATCAGCAACAGGAGCTTGGCCATGCAAACAGCAGCGGTCACGGGGGCACGATTGAACGATGAGGAGGTGTGTGGCGCCGCGTCCGCATCACGGGTGCGAGGGCTCGCCGGGCTCGCGGTCCTAAGCGCCGTTACCGCATTAGCTGGGCTGATCGGCGGCCGCCCGCGCATGCGGACAAGATCACCGACACAGAACTTCCCGCTGGATAGGGAACGGAGGACGTCATGCGAGCTGAGACCACCATACGGACACGCAACCCCCAAAGCACCGCGCAGATCGCCGGACATCCGCTGCACCCAATGCTGATCCCGTTCCCGGTCGCCTTCCTGGTAGCGACCCTCGTGTGTGACCTCCTGTTCTGGAACACGGGCAACAGCGCTTGGAGCACGGCCTCGCTCTATCTCCTGGGCGCAGCGCTCATCATGGCAGCGCTCGCAGCTGTTGCCGGTCTGACCGACTTTCTCGGAGATCGGCGCATCCGCAGCCTGTCAGCGGCTTGGCACCACATGGTTGGAAACGTCGTCGTGGTCCTCCTCTCGTTGTGGAACTGGTACCGCCGCTATGAGGCCGGTGATGCTGCCGTTCTGCCAACGGGGCTCCTGATATCGCTCGTCGTGGTTCTCCTCCTGCTCTACACCGGCTGGCGCGGTTGGGAGATGGTCTACCGTCACAGGGTTGCCGTCTCGGATCAGGAGACCTGACCCGAATGCGCCTCATTGTTAGCGAGCCTCGGCGCTGTGGTGGGCCTTCCGCACGGACTTGCGTATCGTGCGGAAAGTGGATCCGGTTTTCGCTGATGCGGACCTCTGGTTCCGCGCCCAACGATGCGCTGTTCAAGGGATTGAGCATCGGAGCTAAAAGTGGACCCACTTTTGGCTCCGATGCTCTAATCTGCTCGTCTGCGGTGCTCGTCTGCGGTCTTGCATTCGTGCCCTGCCGGCTTCCGTGAATGGCGTCGGAATACAGTGGCACATCGGCGATCCAGAAGCTTGATCATCCAGGCTCCTTGGGGGGTTGAACTCTGACCATTCGACGCCGCTGACGATCTCGGGCTGGTCAGACTGGATCCGGCGCCGAGTAGGGCAGCCCGGCCCAAGGCGCAGGCTGTCTTGGGGTAGGAGAGGAGGCTGAAATGGATCTGACCCGGCTTGTGGCCGACGCAATTCTCTCGGCGGCCGCCGATGCCGTGGTGGCGTCGGACCGCGAGGGGATCATCCGCGTGTGGAACCCGGGCGCGGAGCGGATCTTCGGCCATCGCGCGGACGAGGCGCTGGGGCAATCGCTCGACCTCATCATTCCGGAGCGCCTCCGCCCACGCCACTGGGAAGGCTTCCACCGCGTCATGGCCACCGGCGAGAGCCATTACGGCGCAGGCGACCTCCTGTCGGTGCCGGGCCTCCGCAAGGATGGACAACGGATCTCGCTGGAGTTCACCATTGTGCCGCTCAAGGACGAGCGGGGACAGATGCAGGGTCTCGCTGCCGTCATGCGGGACGTGACCAGCCGGTTCGAGGAAATCAGGGGCCTGAAGAAAAAGCTGGCGGACGCAACCGCACCCCCGAGCCCTCACTGACCGGCATGACAAACCCGTTCTACACCATCGGGCATTCCACCCGCACCATTCCGGAATTCGTGGACCTCCTCCGCGAGGTGAACGTCCGCCTCGTGGTGGATGTCCGAACAGTTCCGCGCTCCCGGACGAACCCGCAGTTCAACCGCGACACTCTGCCGGAGAGCCTTGCAGGTTACCAGATTGGATATGAACACATGGCCGAACTCGGCGGGCTGCGCAGCAGGCAGCGCCAGATTGCTTCCTCTCTCAACACATATTGGGAGAACGAGAGCTTCCGGAACTACGCCGACTACGCATTAACCGACAAGTTCCGTACCGGGCTCGCGAGGCTGTGCGACCTCGGGAGCGAGAGCATCACGGCGATCATGTGTGCTGAAGCGGTGTGGTGGCGATGTCATCGCCGCATCATCACCGATCATCTGCTCGCCTCCGGCCGCGCCGTGTTCCACATTCTTGGCGCCGGCAAGATCGAGGCGGCGTCGCTGACGCCCGCGGCGCGCCTGGGTGCTAACGGGATCGTCTACACTCCCCAGCGCTGAGCAAGGCCGCGTCGGTCTTTTTTCTGATGGTTCTGAAACGAAGCTTGGCCCAATTGAACCGCGATAGCGCACCAATAGACGGAGTTGCGGTCTTTCGAATGGAAAGCCGGAGGCTCTTGGGATGCCGCATTGTCGATCGCGAAACGGCATCCCTTTTGCCTGACAAGGCTGTGGCCGAGAATACCTTGACTGTTCGCTTGCAGCGCCGAGCGCAGGGGCGCGCCGAAGGGGCGTCCGCCGTTGCGAACGTTCTCGCGGGCCAGATCGATCGCCTCGCGGCAAACTGGCTGGGCTGTGGACATGTCGTTTCTCATCCCTTGAGGGACAGGCACGAGCGCAAGTCGGCAGAACCCGGCCGCAAGTCAACCCGACTAGCCGATCTGATCGATCATAATCTTACGGATTTCTTCGCGAGTCAGCGTGTGGGGAAGAGGCACCCGCGTTGCGGGCATGACAGCCTTCAGCTCAGTGGACTGGCTGTCCTGCGGCTTGCGCGTGGCGAGGGTCTTACGTTCGGCTTTCATTGTTCTTCTCCTTTAGCCGCTTCACAGGATATCGACGTAGCAAGGTTCCGGCGCTGATTTCAGGCACCCAGCCCTGCCATTCGTTCGGGCTGAAAATGCCCCGACGCACAGTTAGCCGGCTTTGGTCACCCCGTTGGGCCGTGCCAATCGATGGATTGCCCTTCAGACAAACCGATCCAAGCAGCACCGATCCGGCTCAGGATCGACACTCTACCCGCGTCCATATCGTCATCACCGCGGTACACCAGGGTGATGCGGCGAACGTGTCCCGTCACATCGTCTTGATATTCGACATCTGAATGCATCGTCACAACGTCCAGACGGATTAAGGCGGGAGCAACGATCTTGGCGCGCCGGGGTCCGCCAATGAGCATCTCGGCGGCCGTTGGGCGCCGGCTTTGAAGGCCAGCGGTCGCAATCGAGGCAAGTCGATCGTAGTCGACAGTGGACAGGGTGATTAACGGCCGATCACGCGGTTTCATTAGATCCTCCACCTTGGGTATGCACCTCTGTCACGAGAGTGGACCAACGTTTCGCCTGTTTGACTGTCAGGGTCGTCCACAGACGATCACTGAACATGGATCGCTGGCCGGAAAAGTATCCATCAAGGCATCGTCGAGACGGCGGTCGAGATCCTCGTTTGAGTTCTCGTCCCAGGCGGCGGACGTATCGGGTGAAATCTGTGCGAGCTCGGTCTCATCAGCCAAAAGCCTGAAGCCGACATCCTCAACCAGGACCTCGTTGATCGGGGCGTTGACGCTCATCCGGAACGGCATGCGGTCACCTACTTGTTTGATCCCGGGGTTTGATGGTGCATTCTTATCGCCGGAATGGAGGGATGCGCTATGGGCCAGGTTCTCCATGGGAGCGCCACAACGACAGAGGCAGTCCGTCGAGCAATACAGCATAGTCA
>NZ_JBVVAK010000104.1:0-28590 GCF_055792825.1 Microvirga sp. GN3 | reverse complement strand
AGCCGGAGCCATTGCGGCCTTCGCCGGTGCTGCAACTGCTTTCGCGTCGGTCTTCCTCCGCCGCTGGCCGAGGCCGCTGCTTCTGGCGAGTTCAGAGCGCTTCTGCGCGTAGTTGGGTGCAACCATCGGATAATCGGCCGGGAGCTCCCACTTTGCACGATACTGCTCGGCCGTCAGCCCTAGCCTCCCGAGATGGCGCTTGAGCGTTTTGTACTTCTTTCCGTCTTCAAGGCTGATCAGGAAGTCAGGCGTGACAGACTTGCGAATCGAAACGACCGGCTGCAACTGCTTCTCAGGCTCCAGCTGCTTGGGAGCTACCAACCTCTCGAGCGCAGCATGTACGGACGCGATCACGGCCGGCAGATCGGCCCGGCGAACTGCATTGTTCGCAACGTACGATGAAACGATGTCGGCGGTGATGCTTGGAAGATCCGGCTTCTGCTGCTCTGACTGATCCATAACTCATCCAATACCAGGAAAGGCAAGGCGCAATCAGTTAGCCAATTACGTTGCAGGGTCAAGCCATGTGGACACACCAGCACCTGCCAAGAGAAATCGACGTTGGTGCATAACTCGGTCCGGGGTGTCGCGCCCGGCTGGCGGTGAGGTATAGGGGCGGTCCCCTGACGCCGAGAGCCGCATGCCCTACAAGGTCCATGAAAGACGCCGCCATAAGATTCCAAAGGCTCGCTACCACGTGAAGAACTGGCGTGATTACGATGCCGCGCTACGCCGACGGGGTGACTTGACGGTGTGGGTAACACCGGCAGCGATGGCCGCGTGGACGCCACCCCGCAGCGGCCAGCGTGGTCGACCACAGCAATACTCCACGATCGCCGTCGAGACCGGCCTGCTCCTGCGGTTGGCTTTTGGTCGGCCTTGGCGCCAGACCGAAGGCATGTTGGCCTCGATCATGGGTCTGCTCGGCTTGGACCTCCCGGTTCCCGATCACACCACCTTCTCGCGCCGCAGCACCGGTCTGACTGTCGGCAAGGCGGTGAGACCAGCAACTAGTCCAGTGAATGTGGTGATCGACTCCACTGGCCTTAAGGTGTTTGGAGCTGGCGAGTGGCAGCGCGAGAAGCATGGAGGCAAGGGGCGCCGGACCTGGCGTAAGTTACACCTTGCTGCTGACCCGGATACCGGTGAGATCCTTGCTTCGGAACTGACGACCACCGAGGATGGCGATGCCTCACAGGTCGGTCCACTGCTTGATCAGATCTCGGGCCCGATTGCTTCGGTTACGGCGGACGGGGCGTACGATGGTGAGTCCGTGTACCGCATCATCGCCGAGCGGGATCCTTCCGCGGCCGTGATCATCCCACCACGATCAACGGCCGTGCCAAGCGGCAAGGCCGAAACGGCGCCTACTCAGCGGGATCGGCATCTCCAGATGATCCAGGAGCGGGGTCAGCGCGGCTGGCAAAAGGCGATTAACTACGGCCGTCGGTCCTTGGGCGAGGTGGCGATGATGCGCTACAAGACCGTGATCGGCCGCCGCCTCCACGCCCGGACTCTGCCTACGCAAAAGGCCGAAGCCGCTGCCGGCTGCAAGGTCATCAATATCATGACCCGCCTTGGCATGCCGGTATCCCGGCGCATCGCGTGAACTCCAACGTCAAGGGCTGAATGCGGCTCTCATCTGAATTACGCACCAAATATCTCTGCTGCGCACTTTCTGGCTGGCCAGCCGGACCGATGGCAAGACTCGCCTCAGGCCATAATCGCCAGCGCCGACTTTGTCACCTCATGACGATATGGTTCGCCGGCCAGCATCCTGCAGACCTCCTCCACGGCCGACATTCCCTGACGCAAATAGGTCTCGTGACTGTGCCCAGCAGCGTGAGGCGCGAGGACAGCATTCGAAAGCGTTCGCAGCGGACTGTCGTGCGGCAGAGGCTCATTCTCATAGACATCAAGAACGGCCGTAAACCGACCCTTGCGCAGCTCCGCGATGAGAGCCTGTTCGTCAACGATTGCGCCGCGTGCGGTGTTGATAAACAGGGCGCCATCCTTAATCATGGCAAGTTGAGCCGCACCGATCAGGTGTCGAGTTTCGGGTAGTGATGGCACGTGCAGAGATATGATGTCGCTGCGGCGCAGGAGATCGTCCAGACCACAGAGCTCGACCCCCATTTCACGAGCTTGAGACTCTGCAAGATAAGGATCATAGACGAGAATCCGAGCGTTGAAGGCGCGAAACAGGCGCATCATCATTCGCCCAATATAACCTCCACCAAGCAGACCCACCGTTTGCTCGCCGAGGAGCCGTCCAAGCAAGCGCGTCCGAAGGTCGAACCATGGCTCATTGTTGCGCATTCCCTCGGCGAGTTCTGCAGGATGGCGCAGGAATGACAGAACGTGCGCTATCACAAACTCAGAGACCGCTTCACCGATATGGATTGCCGCGTGTGTGACGTGCAGCCGCCCCTCCTCGATAGCCGCGAAAGGAACAAGATGCCGGATACTGCCGGCGGCATGGGCCACCAGCTTCAATGACCGTGCATGGGCCAGCAGTGTCTCGTCGAGAGGCGGAGTTCCCCAGCCGGTTATCACCGCCACAGCGCCATCAACCAGACTTGGCAGGTTCTCGGCAGTCAGTTCTCCATCTGCAGGTGCACGAACGTTCGCCACTTCTGCAAGCCGCTGCTCTGCGGATGCCGGAATAAGCTTTGCCCGCATCTCAGGTGTTAGCAGGATCGCGACTGTTGGCTTATTCATGGACGTCTCCCTCAGATGCTTGTGTGTTAGAGTTCGCTTGCTAGCCCAGCAGCCCCTACTGGCGGCGATCTCCAGTCCTTTCTAGAAGCCCACACCGCCATTGATCTGGACGACCTCTCCGGTCACGTATGCAGCCTGATCCGAGGCAAGGTAGAGCACCGTTCCGGCCACATCCTCCGGTGTGCCCTCGCGTCGCAACGGCGTCCTTGCGACCGAGTCGGCGCGGCCTTGCGGAGTGCTGAACGTGTCGTGAAACCGCGTACCGATGAGGCCGGGCGCGACGCCATTGACGCGAATGCCGAGTGGACCGACTTCCTTGGCCAAAGAGCGCACCAGCGTGGCGACCGCACCCTTGGTCGCGGCATAGTGCGAGGCGCCGTGGCCACCGCCATCGTAAGCGGCAAGAGACGACATCAGGACAATGGAGCCGGATTTTCTTGGTTCCATCGATCGCAGAGTTGCCTGCACCACCACGAATGTGCTCAGGAGGTTCAAGGAAATTGACTCCTGCCAGAGTTCCAGTGTTGCGTCTACGCAGCGGCTCCTTTTCAACAAGCCGCCTGTATTGGCGAACAGAATATCGATTGGCCCAAGATCATGTTCTGTGCGCCTGACAACCTCAGCAACCTCGTCCGGCTTCGTCATGTCCGCCTTCAAACAGAGCACCTGCTTGCCCTGCGATGTGTACTCCTTCTCGATTGCTCCCGCTTCATCGGAACTGGTCATATACGTAAATGCCACCTTTGCGCCGGCGTCGGTAAACGCGCGGGTCGTTGCGCCGCCGATCCCCGATGCACCTCCCGTGACGAGTACAACTTTCCCTGAGAAGTCCATGGTTCCTAGTCCTTTAGAGTTTGAGACGATTAGGTTCGGTGCCTATCGCCGGCTGGGTTGAATCATGAGTTCCGAAACATGAGCGCGCGGCGGCAGGTGCATGACGAACAGGCAGGCTTCGGCAATGCCCTCGGGCTTGCAGCGCAGCACGACGGGCCTCAGCGCTCACTGGTGATGGCCAGCGATCGAGCAAGGGCGTATCAGTTATGCCAAGCAGGATCGCGGTCGCACGGATGCCGTTTGCCCACTCCTCCTCCATGATGGCATGGTTCAGGGCGAGCACGCCGGCCTTCGAAGCATTGCCCCCGGCCCCGGCCGCAGCTAAGGCAATGGCACGTCCCATGCCGCTGCTTACACCGGCGATAAAAACCATTTGATTGGTCAGATCTCGGATCATCAATCCATTCCGATCTCTACCCGTTCTGCAAGTTTCGTGCCGGCGCCGTTGACCCGCGCACGATCAGTTGTGGTGTGACGTCGATGAAGGCAGGCTCGCCGGCGTGGACCGAACCCTCGACATGGGCAACGAGCATGCGCACGATCATCTCGGCCATCGCTGGTACGGGCTGGCGGATTGTTGTCAGAGCAGGCTGGGCGATCTCGGCGAGAACGATGTCATCGAAGCCAACGATCGAAATGTCATCTGGAACACGAAAGCCGAGATCGCGCGCGCCCGCATAGGCGCCGAGGGCGTACATATCGTTACCTGCCACGATCGCTGTGGGTGGATCGTCGCGGCTCAACAATTCGCGCACGCCCATCCGCCCAAGCTCTGCCCCTTCCAGGTCGCCGAAGCCCGCGACACCGCCGCCCTGCCAAATCATGTTATCCGGCAGTTGCAGTCCGGCCCGGGCCATCGCCATCTTGACACCGTTCATTCGGCCAATGCGGCTGTTGGTCTTGATTGGTCCGGACACCATAGCGATTCGCTTGTGCCCAAGCCCAATCAGATGCTGGGCGGCAAGTGTGCCGCCCAGCTCCTGATCGAGGCTCACACCGCAGGTGATGACGTCCCTGGCGCCGTTAACGCGCTGATCGAAGGCAGCGACCTTGAGGCCGCGGGCAGTCACGTCGCGCAGATAGTCGAATGACAGGGGCGAGGACCCGAGAATAACACCCGTGATCCCTGAGCCGAGCATCGCTTCGGCGTATCGTGTCTCGACGGTCGGGTCACGCTCCGCGTTGCAGATCAGGAGCTTATAGCCACGCTGTCGAGCCGCCCGTTCGACATGATGCGCGACCGCACCCCAGAATGGATTCGCCACGGATGGAATGATCAGACCGATAGTGCAGGTCTGACCTGATTTCAGCTGCCGGGCCGCAACATTAGGCGTGTACTTGAGCTGTTCGATAACGTCGAGAACGCGCCGCTTGGTTTCGGGGCGCATCTTGTCGTGCCGGCCGTTGATCACATTGGAGACCGTACTCGCGGAAACTCCAGCTCTTTTCGCGACCTCGTGAATACCAGACATCGATTCTTCCATTGGCTCGCTGCGGACCCTGTTTGTGGCGCAGGGACTGTAACGATTTACCGATAAGACAGGAGCATTCCTTTGTCAAAGCACCGAGAGTGGTACTAAGTAGCAACAATCCGCAAGGAATCCTCTGTCATCGTTGATCTTTTTTGTAGTTGACGCCCATGCTGTTCTTTGTGTTACGTTTCACCAACGAAGCTCACAGATGGCTCGCTCATAGGGAGGAAGAGATGTCGATACGGATGAATCGGCGAGAGGTACTCCGCCATGGTGCCACCCTGCTGGGCGGCGTGGCACTTACCGGGCTGCCGCTTAGCAAGGCAGTTTCGCAATCCAAGGTGCGTGTGCGCTTTGCCGGATATGTCGAATCGCAAGAGCAGCTTAAGCAAACGCTTGCCGTCCTAAAACTATATTCTGAAAAGAATCCCAGTGTTGAGATCATTCCGGAGTTCACCAATTTCGGTGCTTTCACGGACAAGATCGCGACCGAGACTGCAGGGGGCAACGCGCCAGACATGTTCAGCGTCAACGTCGATCTGCTGGCCGAATACGCCCGGCGGGGCGTTACAACGCCGCTCGATGCTTACGTTCCAAACCCGATCAATCTGGCCGATTATCTGCAAAGTGCCGTCAATGCCGCTAAATTTGAGGGCAAGCAGTACGCAATCCCCAATGACGCGATCGGGCCGACCATCATCACGAATGCCACGTCTTTCGAGAAGGCCGGTATCAAGATTCCGGATCAGATGTGGACGTGGGAGGACTTGGCCGAAACGTCTACGGCTCTCAGCAAAGCTCTCGGGCCACGGTTTTGGGGCGTCGAAGACGCTGGCGGCAACTATATTCCATGCGACATTTTCCTGCGCGGCCGCGGCAAATCCATGTTCACGCCAGATCACAAACTCGGCTTCGCCCCGGAGGACATGGAAGCCTGGTATGCGTATTGGAAGATGATGCGCGATACGAAGGCCACCCCGCCTGGTGATGTTCAGGCGCTCGCGGGCAACGACGATCCAAGCACGGCCGGCATCGTGGCAGGGCGAGCCGCGATGAACATCACGCTCACGGACAGCTTTGTCGGCTTCCAGGCCCTGTCACAGGACAACTTCGTTCTCCACATGATGCCGAACGGCTTTAGAGGCGGGGAGATGAAGCAGCGTCATTACTGCTATGCCGGCAACTCGACCACGGTGTCGGCGAAATCGCCGAACCAGAAGCAGGTCATCGACATCATCCGTTTCATGCACTTCGATCCGGAAGGTGCCAAGACATACTACACCAACAGCGGCATGATCCCGTGCTCGAAAGCCGGCCGCGACGCACTGGTCGCTTCGGGGACCGATGCGGATCGCAAGATCATCGCCTATCTTGATCTGCTGCAGAAGGATCCGGCGCCACCCCGGTACCCGGGCGTGCCGGGAATGACGGGCATGCTGACGCGCGCCAATGAGGGCGTCGCCTTCGGCAAGCTGACTCCCAAAGAGGCCGCTCAGCAGTTCATCAACGAAGTGAGTGTCCGGCTGAAGAAGTAGGTCCTGGATACAGCCTTCGATGCACGGGGCGCGGCGCAGGGATGCCGGATGCCGCGCCCCAACGTGGTCTCAGTGGAAGATACTTCATGAGCACGACCCTATCCGAGGCAGCTTCGCTTGAATCGGTCACCTCGCCCGAAGCCTACCCCCGCCGGCGCAAGGCTGTGGGGATCAATGCGCGCCAGAACGGCGCCGCCTTTCTGTTTCTGTCACCCTGGCTCATAGGCTTGGTGTTTCTGACACTCGGTCCGATCCTGGCATCGTTCTATCTGTCGCTGACCCGCTACGACATGTTCACGCCGCCGCAATGGCTGGGCTTGGATAACTACGTGAAGATGTTTGCCGAGGATGGTCGGTATTATCAGTCCTTGCGCGTCACGTTCACCTATGTGTTCCTTTCAGTGCCGTTGAAGCTGGCCTTTGCCCTCGGTATCGCCATGCTGCTCAACCGCGGCCTGAAGGGACTGGGTTTCTATCGTTCGGTTTACTATCTTCCCTCGCTGCTCGGCGGCAGTGTGGCCGTGGCCATCATGTGGCGGCAGGTCTTCGCCTATGACGGCATCATCAACCAGATCCTTCTGAAGTTCGGCATTGACGGACCGAGTTGGATCACGAGCACGGACTATGCGCTCTATACTCTGGTGGCGCTCGCCGTCTGGCAGTTCGGGTCCCCGATGGTCATCTTCCTAGCCGGCCTGAAACAGATTCCGCAGGATATCTACGATGCGGCGGAGGTCGATGGGGCCGGGCCTGTGCGCAAATTCTTCAGTGTCACGCTACCGCTTCTTACCCCGATCATCTTCTTCAACTTCGTGATGCAGATCATCGGAGCGTTCCAGGCATTCACACCCGCCTATATCATCAGCGGCGGAAAGGGAGGGCCCGCCGATGCGACGCTCTTCTACACGCTCTACCTTTACGAGCAGGCGTTCACCAACTTCCAGATGGGCTATGCTTCAGCCATGGCTTGGGTTCTCGTCGCAATCATTGGTATGGCGACAATCCTTTCCTTCCAGTCTGCCCGCTATTGGGTTCATTATGGCGACGAGCGCTAAGGATGCTGTCATGACCATCTCTTCCGTGCAGACGCGGGGAATGAAAAAACCAGCCACCCGTTGGCGCAGTATCATCGTACATGGTTTTCTGATCCTCGGCGCGCTGGTGATGATTTACCCGCTGCTCTGGCTGGCAAGCAGTTCGCTGAAGCCAGCCAATCTGATCTTCTCGGATCTCAGCCTCTGGCCCTCCAAACTCCGTTTGCAGAACTACATCGACGGCTGGCGTGGCGCGGCCTTGCCGTTCTCGTCCTTCTTCCTGAATTCCTTCATCGTTTCCGGCTTGGCGGTGGTCGGCAACGTCTTGGCCTGCAGCATGGTGGCCTACGCATTCGCCAGATTGAACTTCGTCTTCAAAAGGACGTTGTTCGCGCTGATGATGCTCACGATCATGCTGCCCCTGCACGCGACGCTGATTCCACAATATGCGCTGTTCTACAACCTCGGTTGGGTGAATACCTTCCTGCCGCTGACCGTGCCGAAATTCCTGGCGGTGGACTCGTTCTTCATCTTCCTGATGGTCCAGTTCATCCGCGGCATTCCGCGTGAGCTGGATGAGGCAGCCGTCATCGACGGTGCAGGACCGATTCGCATCTACTGGTCGGTGATTCTGCCACTTCTGACGCCGGCACTCGTGACCACGGCGGTGTTCTCCTTCATCTGGACCTATGAGGACTTCCTGTCGCCTCTGGTGTATCTCACCTCGATGGATCTCTACACCGTGCCGCAGGGGCTGAGTCTCCTCATGTCTTCGAAAGGCGCATCATCATGGGGGCCGCTGTTGGCCATGTCGCTGCTGTCGCTGGTTCCATTGTTCGTTGTGTTCTTCATTTTCCAGCGCCGTCTGATCGAAGGCATTGCAACGTCGGGCCTTAAAGGCTGAGGCCAGCGGCTACGATCACTCAATTCCGCTGCACCAAAGGGCCTATTCCATGGCGAATCATCCGATCTCTGTATTCACGAAACCTTGGACTGAGCCTTTACCGATTGTGACTGATAAAGTGGCGTCTCTGGGTTTGGATGGCATCGAGCTTCCCGTCCGGCCCGGCTATCAAGTGACACCTGAAAACGCCGCAGCCGGCTTGGCGGACGCAACCCGCGTACTGGGCGCAAGCGGGCTGAAAATCACCAGCGTTGCCAGCACGGCAGACGAAGCCATCATCGCCGCATGTGGTGACAACGGCATACCGCTGATCCGCATCATGGCGCCGATTGATCTCAGTATTGGTTATATCCGGTCGATCGAGAATTACCGCCGCCGGTTTGACGCATTGCTCCCGGCCCTGGACCGACACAGGGTCGCGATCGGCGTGCAGAACCACTATGGCTGCTTTGTCGGGAGCGCTGTTGGACTGCTCCACCTGATTGAGAAATATGATCCACACCACATTTGCGCGGTGCTCGACATGGCTCACTGCGCCGTTGATGGTGAGCCGACCGCGATGGCCGTCGATATCATCAAAGGCAAGCTCCATCACCAGGTCAACTTCAAGAGCGCCTATCACGCCCGGGTCAACGGACTGGAGGACGAGGCCGTGTACAAGGTCAAATGGACGACTCACCAACACGGAGGATATTCGTGGCGAGAGTTCGTCGATTGCCTGAAGAAGACCGAGTTCGCCGGTACCTTGTGCCTTCCCGCTGAGTATAGCGACCCAGAGGGCAAGCCACAGCGTATGGGGGACGATGTGATTCCCTACTTGAAGGAAGATTTAGCCCACCTCAGATCGCTTGTCGCAGATTGGTGAGGCCAAGGATACTCTGGGTTTGAGCGGGCACGCGGCGAAATTGTATTGGTTACTGCGGGGTGCTTTCACGTGAACTGAATGACCGCGCGGGTGAACAGGTTGAGCTTGCGGCACAGCACGACGAACTGCGCATACGCCGCACGAATGGCCGGGCCGTTGTCGCGGCGGAAGTCGGCGATGGTCTTGAAGTCGGGCGTCAGCCGGCCGGTCAGCCACATCAGCTCAAGATTGCGCTGGGTCTCGCGTTCCAGCCTCCGGCTCGACTGAATGCGGTTGAGATAGCCGTAGATATAGATCTTCAGCAAGGTGGCAGGATGATACGATGGGCGGCCCGTCACCTCCGGCACGATGCCGGCAAAGCCCAAGACCGCGAGGTCCAACTCGTCGATGAATGCCTCAACAATCCGAACGGGATTGTCTTCGGTCACATAGTCATCCAGGCAGTCAGGAAACAGGGTTGCCTGCCGACGGTCCTCACCCTCTACGAAACGCTTCATCTCGACCTCCGCCGACCACGATCAACTTAGCAGGTCAAAGCGTTTTCACACAGGCTGGACCCGAAGCCGACCTTGGTTCAGCTAATCAAGACAGGACCAGAGTAAATGGTCATGAATGGTCTCGCTGCCCTCTGTGCCGATGAAGGGATAGAGTATCCATCAGGGCCATTTCGACGAACGTTAGCGTATCGGGATGAGGTGAGCCCGATAGAGGCGCACTTTCTCAACGTACGTCTCTGCCGACCGGCGGAGGCGGGCAATGGCACTCTCATCCAAAAGCCGAACGACTTTTCCAGGCGCTCCAACCACCAGGGAATTGTCCGGGATCACCTTGCCTTCGGTCACGAGCGCGTTGGCACCGATCAAGCAGTTGCTGCCGATCCGTGCGCCGTTCAGGATCGTCGCCCCCATACCCACGAGGGTGTTCTCGCCGATCGTGCATCCATGGAGCATGGCTTTATGCCCGATGGTGCAGCCATCACCGATCGACAGAGGGAACCCGCGGTCGGTGTGAAGGACAGCATTGTCCTGTATGTTGCTGCGGCTTCCGACGGCGATGATCTCGTTATCGCCCCGCAACACGGCACCAAACCAAGTGCTTGCTTCGACATCGAGATCGACTTCGCCGATCAACACGGCAGTATCTGCGACCCATGCCGTTTCGTGGACGCGGGGCGACATTCCGTTAAGGCTATATAGCGGCATGGATGATACTGTGTTGGGGTGCGACGATCCTGATGTCTTTATTCGAAGAACGTCGGGTTGCGCCCGCCGACGACGATGTCGAAGCGATACCCGCGAGCCACGTCCGTTCCAATCGTGTCGTAGACCACACCGACATTGCGTTCGAACGCATCTCCCGTGAGGATCCGCATCGGATCGCTGTCGTTGTACGGATCATTGGGAAAGTACATCTGGGTGACGAGCCGGTTCGTTCCGCCGCGGAGGGACATATGGATGTGCTTCGGCCGCCAACGGCCGATATCCGGCCGCGCCAGGTATGCTCCGGGGCTGATCGTCCAGAAGCGGTACTGCCCGTTCTCATCCGTGAGGACGCGCCCAAGCCCCAGGAAGTTCGGATCCAGTTGCAGCCCCGAATGATCCTCGACATGCGCATAGCGCCCGAACTTGTTGGCGTTCCAGATCTCCAGGAGAACGCCACGTTGAGGGCGCCCGAACTCATCCGTCACCGTTCCCGTCACTTCGATCGGTTCGCCGAGGGCCCGGGGGCGATCCGGAGCAATGCGGGTCATGTCATTCTCCCCGGCACGCAATCCAGGCTGCACACGGGAGTAGGGGACAAACGACTGTCGGGCTGCCTCCGGTATGAGGCGAAGCGGCTGACGCGGCGTCCGCTGATCAGAGGTATTGTCGGTGGGCCCAATTTCGAGCTTCCGGCCAAACGATTCCATGGTCCGCTCCTAGCTTGATAGATCGTCGAAGAATGGAGTTTCGCCATCACCGGCCATGATGATGTCGATGACGTAAACTTCCGTACCGTCGCTCTGCCGTCCGTCGTGTCGAGCCGTCAGTCGGGTGCGCAACCCGGGTGGCAACGAGAGGAGGAGCGGGTCCCTCTCGTTGCTTGGCTCATCCTCGAAAAATATCTGCGTAACGATGCGGCTGATCCCGTCCGAGAAGATCGTGACGGTGATGTTCGGGGCGCGCTCGCCTTCACTCGATCTGCCGGGTTTGATCGTCTTGAGCGCAAAGGTGCCGTCGGCACTTCGGCAGCGCGCGTAACCGTCAAACCAGGGGTCGATATCCGGGTGATCAACGGTCGCCGGAGTTCTGTAGACCCCGGCGGCGTTGGGCTGCCAGAACTCGATCAAGGCACCATTGGCTGCCATGCCGTGGCGGTCAAGGAGCCTGCCGCGCAGGATGATCCTTTGCCCGTTCGGGCGGAAAACCATGCCTTGATGATGGAACGTGAGGTCCATGCGATCGTCATCGCAGAACGGGATTGGGAAGTAGGGCCCGATCGTATCCTCATTCGTGGGAAGCCGACGGTTGCCTTTGTCATTGTCCATCATCTCTAGCCACCTGTTGTTGCAGCCGGAACAGTCTTCTGTATCTGGCCGATCCCGAGGATCTCGCGGGCGTCCGCCGGAGTCGCGATCTCGCCGCCGAGCTGATCGACGATGTGCACTGCCTTCTCGACCAGTTGGGCATTGTCGCGGCAAAGCTCGCCTTTGCGGATATACAGGTTGTCCTCCATGCCGACACGGACACGGCCGCCCAGGAGAAACGCCTGGGCCAGGATCGGGAACTCGTGCCGTCCGATGCCGAAGGCGGCCCATTGGCAGTCCTCGGGCAACTGCGAGACAAGATAGGCCAGGGTCTCGGGATTGGCGACCGCTCCGTAGCGCACGCCCAATACGATCTGAACCATGAGCGGGCCGACGAGAATGCCCTGCTCGAGGAAGTGCTTGGCCATGTGCAGGTCGCCGGAGTCGAAGATCTCGATCTCGGGCTTCACGCCCGCCGCATAGATCCGCTCGGCCATGATGGAGACGTTGCGGGGAGAGTTGATGACCGCTGCCTGCCCCGACCACATCGTATTGAAGTCGAGCGTGCAGATTTCAGGTTTCAGCTTTTCCACGTGCGAAACGCGCATCTGTGGATCGCACAGGGTCGAACCGGCTGCTGCAACCTGCGGATTGTCATCCGAGGGTACGAAGCGCCCTCCTTCGCCCGTCGTCAGGTTGAGGATGATCGTATCGTTCTTCTCGCGGATGCGCCCTACCACCTCATCGTAGAGGGCGAAGTCCATGGATCCTCTTCCCGTTCTCGGGTCGCGCACGTGGAGGTGGACGATGGCTGCGCCTGCCTTGGCTGCGTCGAGCGCCGCGTTGGCGATTTGCTCCGGCGTGACGGGCAGTCCCGGATGCTGATCAGGACGCGTCAGGTTGCCCGTCACCGCGCAGGTCACGATCGTTTTTCGTGCCATTGGTGCCCCCTTCAAGCCGCCAAGGATGCATTCGACAGGCAGTGCTCAAGCGTCCGATCAAGGGTATCGATGATGGCCATCAATTGCTCCTCGGTTACGTCATAGGTCGGCGCAAGCAGAACATGGTCTCCAAGCTCGCCGTCCACACATCCAGATGCTGGATAGCACAACAGGCCGTTCTCCTGCGCGGTTGCCTTGATCGTGGCAGCGAGGCAGGCGGATGCGGGGAATGGTTCCTTGCTGGTGCGATCCGCAACCAGCTCAAGCGACCAGAACAACCCCCGCCCACGGATGTCGCCGACGTGGCGATGCTGTCCGAACCGCTGCTTCAGCAGCTTGGACAGGAGCTCACCTTTCTGGCGTACATTTTCCAGCAGGTCGTTGGCCTCAATGGTCTTGAGAACGGCCAATGCGCCTGCGCAGGCGACCGCATGACTCATGTAGGTGTGACCGTTCCAAAGGCTGCCCGAGCCTTGAAGGATGGCCTGGATAACCTTTCCGCCTCCCATGACGGCGGCGATCGGCTGGTAGCCGGCTCCCAGCCCCTTGGCCATCGTGATGATATCCGGGGCGATCCCCTCCTGCTCCAAGGCGAACAGCGTGCCGGTCCGTCCCATGCCGCACATCACCTCGTCGGCGATCAGCAACACGCCGTACTTGTCGCAGATTTCGCGGATGCGCTTGAAATATCCCGGAGCGGGCGGAACCGTGCCGAGCGTGGCGCCCGACACGGGCTCGACGACGAAGGCCGCGACCGTTTCGGGGCCAAGGCACAGGATCTCGTCCTCGAGATGGTTCGCCGTGCGCACGCCGAACTCTTCCTCGGTCTCGTCGTCCCGCTTCAAGCGATAGGTATAACAGGCCGGCGTCCTGGCAACATCGATCAAGAGTGGCTGATAGGGCGCGCGACGCTGGCGGTGGCCGCCCACGGCCAGGGCACCGAGCGTATTGCCGTGATACGCCATCTCGCGGCCGATGATGTGGCCGCGCTCCGGATTGCCGCGCTCGACATGGAATTGGCGGGCAAGCTTGAGGGCAGCCTCCATGGCCTCCGAACCGGAGCCGAGAAACATGACGCGTCCGGCTCCGAACCCTTCCGGGGCACGTGCCACCAGGAATTCGGCCAGTTCCTCGGCCGGCTCGTTGGTGAAGAACCCGGTATGGGCATAGGCGACTTCGTCCAACTGGTTCTTGATTGCCTGGATGACCGCCGCATTGCTATGGCCCAGCGCCGAGACGGCAGCGCCGCCACACGCATCAAGATACCTCTTGCCCGACTGGTCGTAGAGATACGCGCCTTCGCCCCGAACAACAGTCGGCACCTGCGTCACTAAGTTACGGTGGAGAACTGCGCTCATCGGCTGAACACTCTCGGATTATCGGGTTGCGTTGGGCTTTTATTTTGATATACAAAACACAAGACAGGATATAAAACAAGTGCCGGGGAGCATCGGATGCGGAGGCAGATCGTTGTCGAAGCCATTTGAGGGGATCAAAGTCCTTGATCTCACGCACGTATTGGCGGGTCCGTTCTGTGCCTGGCAGTTCGCCCTGCTCGGCGCCGACGTCATCAAGATCGAGCAGGTCGGTGCTCCCGATTGCGCACGGGGGCGCGGACCCGACCCCGTTCAGAACGCCGCTTTGCGCGGCCTCAACTACCAGGTCCAAGGCTCCAACAAGCGCGCCATCGCCCTGGATCTCGCAACTGCGCCGGGCCGGGCGATCCTCGGGACCTTGATCAGGTCGGCGGATGTCCTGATTGAGAATTACCGCACCGGGGCGCTCGAGGCGCTCGGCTTCGGTTACGCCGCCGTTGCACGCCTCAATCCGGAAATCGTTTACTGCTCGATCACGGGGTTCGGTGGCGAAGGGCCACGCGCGACCGAACGGGCCTACGATAACGTCATACAGGCGGCCAGTGGCGTGATCACGCAATCGGGTGGGGCGAAGCCGGGCGTTTCCTTTGTCGATTACACGTCGGGCTATAACGCAGCGTTCGCCATCAGCGCGGCGCTGTTCCGGCGTCAACGGGAGGGGCGGGGGAGTCACATAACCTGCTCGATGTACGAGACGGCGCTGTTGACCATGGCCCCCGAGCTTGCCGCCGCACTTTCTCCCGTGCAAACGAAGCGGGACAAGGAGGCGGGCATCGCCTCATATGAAACCGCTGACGGCACGCTGATGCTCGGCGCCTTCACTCCCAAGCAGAACGCTCGCCTATGGGCGGCCCTGCGCGAAGCCGGCTTCGACAGCCAGGATTTCGAGGAGACACCTGACTGGGAGGCGCTGTGGGCGAAAGCGGCCGCAATGCGCGCCGCCCTGGCGACCATCTTCAGGACGAAGGATGCCCGGACGTGGACGCAATGGCTCCACGGGGTCGGGCTGCCCGGAGCCCCGGTCACCACGCTTGCTGAGGCCGCCCGCGATCCGCAGCTTGCAGCGCGCGGCTTTCTCCAGCCGGTAGATGCTGGGACGGGCGACACTCATGCTCCGGTCGTCCCCGTCGCCGCCTACCGCTTCGCCGAGGACGGTGCCACGATCGAAAGGCCCGCCCCCGGCTTCGGCGAACACACCGACGAGGTTCTCGCGGAACTTGGATTCAGCACGGAAGAGATCGCGGGTTTGCGGGGGCAGGGGGTCGTTGCATGATGGGGTATCCTCCGATCATCGTTGCCGAGCGCTTCACGCGGCTGCCGATGGAGTACCACTATACCGGCGAGCCGAACGCCTGGGTCCGAATGACACGGCCCGGCCAGCGCCTTCATTCCTTTCTCGAGGGACCCTGTTTCGACAAGAGCGGGGCGCTCTGGGTCACGGATGTCCCCTATGGTCGGGTCTTCCGCATCGGTCCGACCGGCCGTTGGGAACTCGCCCTCGCCTATGATGGCGAGCCGCATTCCATCAAGCTCGACAAGAACGGCGGCTTCCTGATCGCCGACTATCGCAAGGGATTGCTGCGCTTCGACGCGAACGCGAAGACGACGTCGCTGATCGCGGATGGCATCAATTCCGAGCGCTTCCGTGGCCTCTCCGATCTGGCGGTTGCGCCCGATGGCGATCTTTGGATCACCGATTCCGGCCGCACGAGCCTCAGCGACCCGACCGGGAGGGTGCTGCGCTATCGGGCTGATGGCACGCTCGACCTCATCCTGGCCAATGTCCCATATCCCAACGGCATTGCCGTGTCGCCCAACGGCTCGTTCGTCTACGTCGCGGCCACGCGCGCGAACGCCGTCTGGCGATTCCTGGCCAATGCGCCCGATCCGGTGTTCCCCATGGTGGGTACGTACATCCAGCTCTCCGGCGGCCTGGGACCCGACGGCCTCGCAGTGGCCGATGACGGATGCCTTGCTGTGGCTCACGCACAGGCAGGACGTGCTTACGTGTTCGATGAGCTCGGTGACCCGATCGCCCAGGTTCGTGTCCCGGAAGGCCTGTGGGTGACCAGCCTCGCCTTCGGGGGCGTGAACCAGAACCTGCTTTACATCGTGGAGGCCCAGACCGGCTCCATCTACCAGGCCGATCTGTCCGAACTCAGAGGATCAAAATGACGATGACCAAAGACGACCTGAATGGCTTCGTGCCTGCCATTGTCACGCCGTTCACCGAGACGGGGGAGATCACGGAGGACGGCTTTGTCGAGATCTTCGAGTGGCTGATCGGACAGGGCGCGACCGCCATTTGCATCGCCGGCGACAATGGTGAGAGCTGGGCACTTTCGGCGGAGGAGCGCGGCCGGCTGACCCGGATCGCCGTCGATCGGTCGCAGGGGCGCGTCAAGGTCATTACGGGGTGCTCGGCACCCACCCTCAGGGGGAGCGTTGCCTACGCCCAGGCGGCGCAGGAGAACGGCGCGGACGCGCTGCTCTCAATGCCGCAGACCTATGTTCTCAAGGCGACCCGGGACGAATTGCTGCACCGTTTCGACGGACTGGCCAGGAACGCCGATTTGCCGATCGTCGCGTACAACTCGCCCCGGCGGGCGGGCCTGGAGCTCTCGATCGACGACATCGGAGCGATCCTCGACGCCGCACCGGTGATCGGCGTCAAGGAGTCGAGCCGGGACTTCTTCCATCACACGCATCTGATCAACAGGTTTGCGCACCGCATGTCGATCATGGTCGGTCCATGCCATTACATCGTGCCAGGGATCGCGCTGGGTGCTCACGGCTTCATCGCGACAGGACCTGAATTCCTCGGTCCGGATGCCGCTCGCATCACTTCCCTTGCGCGTGAGAAGCCAACCACCCATACGGCCTCACTGCACTACAAGCTGACCCGCCTCTACGAGCTGTTGATGGGTACGTCCACCTGGCCGGCCTCCTTCAAGGCAGCCCTGAACCTTATCGGACTGCCAGCCGGGGTGCCGCGCGACCCGGTTTCGCCAGCAACGCCCGCCGATATCGAGAAGATCAAGGCGGTCTTCACCGAGCTCGAGATAGGGTGAGGACCATGGGTGCGGAGCTGCGCGCTTCCGAAGGCATCCATCGCAGTCCGCGCGTGACGTTCTATTTCGCGGGCAGGCCGGTGCAGGGGCATGAGGGTGAGAGCGTCGCGGCGGCGCTGTATGCCGCCGGGATCCGGCACCTGCGCGATGCGCTCCGCGACGGAGCCCCCCGGGGCATGTTCTGCGCGATGGGAATCTGCCAGGAATGCCTGGTCGAGATCGATGGGCACCGACTGGAAGCCTGCCGCGCGAGCGTAACTGCTGGCCTCGACGTGAAGCAGGTGACATCGGGGATCTCCGATGGGCTTTGAGTTCGATCTGGCGATTGTTGGTGCCGGTCCTGCCGGGGGCGCTGCCGCCCAGGCTGCCGCGCGATACGGCCTGCGCACGGTCCTGCTCGACGAACAGCCGAAGGCAGGCGGGCAAGTGTGGCGAGCACCCTCCGCCGCGGTCCTTGCGGCACCGTCGACCCCCGAGAAACGGGAAGGCGACCGCCTCCGCAGGGAGCTTGCGGGAGCCAACGTTCAATTCCTGAGCCGGACCCGGGTCTGGCACATCGAGCGCAACGATGCCGGATGGCGCCTCGGCGTCGTCGCACCGTCCGGATCAGCTTCGGTGACGGCACGCGGCCTCGTCATTGCCTCGGGTGCGCAGGAACGCGTCATCCCGGTGCCTGGCTGGACCCTGCCCGGCGTCATTGGACTTGCCGGGGCTACGACCCTGTTCAAGCAGGAAATGATCGTGCCCGGACGCAACACCATTGTCGCCGGATGCGGTCCGCTCCTGTTTTATGTTGCGATGGAAATCCTCCGCCTCGGTGGAAGAGTCGCAGCCGTCGTTTCCCTCAACAGCCGGGCGAACTGGGCACGGGCATTGCCCGCAATGACCGCGCGCCCGGATCTGCTGATGCGCGGTGCCCACTGGATGCTGAGCCTGGCCCGCGCCGGCACGCCGATTTACTGGCAGCACGCAGTTGTGAAGATAACCGGTACGGACACCGTCGAGCAGGCGACCGTGGTGCCGGTTGACGACGACTGGGCCCCAAGGAGCGGGTCTGCGGAGACTGTCATCGACGCCGATAGTGTGTGTCTCGGCCATGGTCTGGCGCCATCGGTCGACGCTTGTAGATTGGCCGGTGCCGACCTGGCCTACCGTCCCGAGCTCGGCGGCTGGGTGCCGGTTGCCGACACGAACGGTCAAACATCCATCCCGAGCTTGTGGGCTTGTGGGGACGGAGCCGGGATACGTGGCGTCGGTGCAGCTCCGCTGAGCGGGCAACTGGCTGCGCTCTCAGCCGCGGTCGCGCTCGGGACGGTTGCCGAACCGGATGGCCGGAGCGAGCAAAAACGCTTGGCCAATGCCTTCGCAAAGGCGAGCCGATTTGGAGAGGCGATGACGAGGCTGACCATCATGCGTGATGGATTGGTCCAGGCAATCACGCCGGAAACGGTGGTGTGCCGCTGCGAGAGCGTCACCCGCGCCGACGTCGTCGCGGAAATCCAGGCGGGTGCAGCATCACAGAACGCAATCAAGTCCGGGACCAGGCTCGGAATGGGCCCCTGCGGCGGAAAATTCTGCGGCGAGGCGGCCGCCATGCTGAACTGCGCGGTGACTGGCCGCCGGCGGGCCGAACTTGAACTCCCCACCGCCCGCCCACCCTTGCGGCCGGTGCCGATCGACGCCCTCACGGGGGACTTCGACTACGACAGTCTTCCGATTCCTGCACCGGCACCGCTATGACGGCACGAGCTTACGATATTGCCATTGTCGGCGGCGGGATCATGGGATGCGGAACAGCTCTCGGTCTCGCCAAGGGAGGCATGCGCCCGATCGTTCTCGAGCAGGATGACGTCGGGCAAGGCGCCTCGGGTGTGAACGCGGGCACGCTGTCCTTGCAGATCAAGCGTGTCAAGCTGATGCCCTATGCACTCAGGGGCCATCATGCCTGGGAGGCCATGGGTGAAGCGGTTGGGTTCCACAAGACCGGCGGCTATACGCTGGCGTTCAACGAACGCGAGGCAACCCTCCTCCACGAACGCATGGAGCTCAAGCGCGAGGCGGGCGCGCCGATCACCTTCGTGTCACTCAATGAGCTGGCGGCGCGGGAGCCTTCGCTGTCGCGCAGGGTCGTCGCGGCAAGTTACTGCCCCGAGGACGGTTATGCGAACTCATCCCTTGCCGGCCAGTACTATCGCAGGATGCTTAGGGAAGCCGAAATACCATGGCGCGACCGGACCCGGATCACCTCAATCGATGCCACGGGAACTGGTTTCATCCTTCGCGCCGGGGAGGAAGTCTTTCATGCCCGGCGTCTGCTGCTTGCTTGCGGCGGCTGGCTGAAGGATGCCTGTGAGATGATCGGGGTTTCCTTGCCGGTTCGCGCCCGGGTCAACACGGTGTCCGTTACCGAGCGCGGGCCGCGCCTCGTGGGTTCGGTCATCGGTCATGCCACGGGGCTGCTGACCCTCAAGCAGAAGCCGAACGGAACGGTCCTGATCGGCGGAGGCTGGCAAGGGGAGGGTACACCTCGGGATGGGCGAGGGCGCGTGGCACTGAGTACCGTCGTGCCCAACTTGCAGCTCGCGCAGTTTGCCGTGCCCGAGCTCAGGAACCTGCGGGTGGTGCGGTCCTGGACCGGCTTCGAGGCAAACGTCCCGGACTTCTATCCGTTGGCGGGTGCCGCGCCGGGGGTGAAGAACGCCTTCATCCTGGGCTGCGTGCGGGGCGGCTTCACGATCGGGCCCTACATCTCGCAACTCATGGCTGATTTCATCCTCGGGCGCGAGCCCGAGCTGCCTCTCTTCGATCCCGGCCGAACGTTCAATCTGGAGTGAAGCCTTGACGATCAACATCGACAATCGAATGCGCCTCGATGGAAAGACCGCCGTCATAACAGGAGGCGGCAGCGGGATCGGTGCCGCCTGCGCCGCCGTATTCGCTTCCGCAGGCGCGCACGTCGTCCTGGCGGGACGTCGACTCGAAGCCGTGGAGCGGATCGCGCAGGAAATCGGCGGAACAGCCGTCGCGTGCGATGTCACGGACTACGCGCAAGTCGTTTCCCTCTTTGAGCGGGCGCGGGCTGTGTCCGGCTCCGTGGACGTGCTGGTCAACAACGCCGGCATCCCAGGACCGGTCGCGCCGGTTGCCGAGGTGGATCTCGATGCCTGGCGGCAATGCATCGACATCAATGTCTTCGGCGCCCTTCATTGCATGAAGGTCGCGGCCCAGATCATGCGTGAGCAGGGGAGCGGTTCCATCGTGAACATGTCCTCGCTCATGGGGATCCAGGGTTACCCGATGCGGACGGCATACAGCGCCTCGAAGTTCGCGCTGATCGGAATGACCGAGGCGGCGGCGCGTGAGCTTGGACCCTATGGCGTGCGCGTGAACGCGCTGCTCCCCGGGGCGGTGTCCGGAGAGAACATGGATCGGATCATTGCCCGCCGGTCCGCGGCTGAGCAGAGACCTGCCGAGGAGATCATCAAGCAGAACTACACCGACCCGTCAGCCCTCAAGCGCTGGGTTGATCCGATCGAGGTTGGGTACGCAGCGCTTTACTACGCATCCGATGCATCCTCCGCGACGACCGGCGACAAGATGAAGGTGGATTGCGGACGCTTTTGATGCAAGGTCGCCAGCGGCTCATCCATCCATGCGCCGCTGGCATCAACCTGGTGAAGGGCTTCGGCGAGTGACCTTCACCTTCCGGTCGGCCTAGCTGCCAATCCCGATCTTTCCAGAGTATCCGAGCCTGGCGGAGATACGCTCGGCCGCACTGATCACCTCACGCGCGTACCGTGTTTCCAGTGCATCGAGGTCAAAGGCCGAGTCAGGCCCCGATATGTCGATTGCCGCGACCACCTTGCCATCCCGGTCCAGGACTGGCGCCGCGATCGAACTGCCCCCCGCCTCCAGGATACCCCGACTGATGACGCACCGTTGATCCGAGATCTGCGCGATCCGCGCGGCGAGTTCTGCGGCGGTTGCCGGGGTCTTGTCGGTGAACCGCTTGAGCGGACCGGAGCCGAAGAGGCGGGTGAGTTCACGGCTTGAAAGATCGGACAGGAGGAGCCATCCCATGGGCGAGGCATAAGCCGGGACACGGGAGCCGACATTCATGTTGCTGAGAAAGCCCGACCGGGTCTGGATGCAGCTCAGGTAAAGCACGTTCTGCTCGTCACGAATGGCGAGATGGGCCGAAACCGATGTCTGATCCCGCAAAAGCTCAAGGTCCGGGCGGGCGATCTCGATGATGTCCTGGGAGGCCAGGTAGGCGAAGCCTATGTTGAGAACACGGGGCCCAAGGGTGAACAGCTTCGATGTGCCGTAATCCTCGAGGAATCCCATGTACTTCAATGTGTACACAAGCCGGAAGGTCGACGACCGGGTTATGCCGAGTTCCGCTGCAATCTCGGTGATGCTGACCGGCTTCTGGGCCCGGGCGACCATTTCCAGCGCAAGGAGCCCACGGTGGAGCCCTGGGACGAAGTAAACGCCGTGATTCTTGTTTTCAGGCGTACCATCAGCATCGAAAGGAATGTTGTCCATAGGAACCTCGAAGGGGCGCGCACTCGAACCGCGTGAAGCATTTTGAGCGCGAGCGCGACCGCTATCACGGGGCCATCTTATTTTGTGCATAATACGTCGTTCATTGAATAAAACTTCCTGGGGCTTGTGGCAAATCCATTCTTAGCGAAGAGAGCTGCCGCGACGGGGTTACGATGAGTGCCGCTCCGGAGGCCAGTTGAGCCACCTTCTCGTTTTCCGGTTCGAGCCTCGCCCGGCCTATGGCGTCTTCAGGCGCCGTTCCACGATTCCACTGAGCCAGGACAATGCGAAGACGATGCCGACGTAAATGACGGCCACGGTGGTAAGGAGCTCAAACTGGCGGTAGCTCACGCTTGCTGCGCGCTGCGCCTCGTACATGATGTCCGGAACGCCGATCACGCCGACGATCGCACTGTCCTTGACGACCAGGATGAGCTGGTTGGCGAGTGCAGGCACGGCCTGGCGCATGGCTTGCGGCAGTATAATGTCGAAAAACCTATACCATCTCGAGAAGCCGAGCGCCTCCGAAGCCTCGAACTGTCCGCGGTCGACGCTGTCGAAGGCCGCCCTGTAGATCTCGGCCACGTAAGCGCTGTTCAGCAGTGTTACCGAGAGAATCGCTGCGGTCAGCGGGCTGATCGCCATCGCCGAAAACGCAGCCAACCCGAAGTACAGGAAGAGGATGTAGACATAGAGCGACAGGGATCGAAAGAGCTGGATGTAAATGAACGCAAGAGCCTGCAACCATCGAATAGGCGACCGCCGCAAAATCACGACAAGCAGCCCGAGTACCAGGGATGCGGCGTATGAGGTGACCGTCACGATCGCGGTATAGCGCAGTCCGACGAGAAGCGCAGGCAGTTTCTGCCAGACGGGAGCCCATTGGGCTGCAAGGTCGGTGAGGATCTCGGTCATGGCAGCCTCAATTTCCGTTCGAGTGTCAGGAACATGAGAGAAAACAGGAACACGAGCGTGATCAGGATGAGTGCCACCGACGCGAAGGCCTCAAAGGGTCGATAGAAGGTCACGCTCATTTCCTGGGCATGGAAGACCATTTCGGGCACGGCGATGGCAGCGGCGAGGGTCGCGCCTTTCAGTTGGCCAACGAAGATATTGCCCAGAGGAGGGATCACGACCCTGATGACCTGAGGCAGCAGCACATCGAAGTACCGTCGCCCACGGCTCAGGCCTATGGCGTCCGCGGCCTCGAGCTGTCCGGCATCGATGCTCATGAAGCCTCCGCGGAAGATTTCCGCGGTCTTCCCGGAATCGGTGAGCGCGAGTGCGATGATGGTGCAGGTGATGGCAGAGAGTGCAAGGTCCAGAGCGGTTGCGACGCCGAAGTACAACCACAGCAGCAGGACGTAGAACGGGATCCCTCGCGTGACCTGGATGTACCCATAGGCCGCACCCGAGAGGATTCGCGACTTGCTCGCGCGAGCGCCCACAATGAGCAGCCCTAAAACGCATGCCGCGATCGTCCCGAAGATCGCCATGTAGATGTCCAGCAAGGCCCCCTTTGCGAGAAGGGGCCATCGATCGAGCACGAAGCTCCAATCGAGTTCGGGAGTTCGGTTCATCTCATGCTCCCATGTCAGTCATGGTTTGAGCGGCCATCCTGCCGGCGAACAAGGCGCCCGTCATGGCAGGCCCGAGGGAGCCGCCTGTCCCTGGATAACCAGGGCCCATCAGGCTGGCGGCGACATTGCCACAGGCGAACAGGCCCGGGATGGTGCTGCCGTCAAAGCGCAATACACGCCCTTCCTCATCCGTCATGAGACCACCTTTGGTGCCGTTGTTTCCGTGGTGTATCGGAATTGCGAAGTACGGAGGGGAGCTGATCGGCCCCAGGCACGGATTCGGCATATGCTTTGGATCCCCGTAGGTCCGCCCGTGCCTGTCCGCTCCCCGTCCAAAATCCCTGTCCTCTCCCTCCAGGGCCTGGGCGTTGAAGCGGCCCAGGGTTGCCTCCAGGGCACTTGGCTCGATGCCCAGCCGCTGCGCCAGCGCAGGAAGGGTGTCCCCGCGCTCGAACCAGTCCGGGGCCGGGTCGGAGGGTTTCACGTTCAGGACCTGATACCGCTCCTTGAAGCCCGCATCGAAGATCAGCCATGCCACCTTGTTGGGAAAGGTGTAGCGGCCCGGATCGAAGGCTTGGAACGCTTTCCCGAGGTCGTGGTAGGAGCTCGCCTCGTTGACGAAGCGATGGCCGGACCCGTTCACGAGAATCGAGCCCGGCAAGGCAAGCTCTCTGACGATGTTCCGGATCAGCGGTTTCCCATCCCACTCCTCGCCTGGCACCATGGCGGCGGCCGTCCACCACGCCTGATCCATGTGGGCTACGCCAGCCCCCAGCCGCAGGCCGATCACCAGGCCGTCGCCTTCGTTCCAAGGGGGAGACGTGGGGGCATCATCCGCGGGTGAGAGGAACGCTTCCTTCAACTGCCTGTTCCACTCGAAGCCTCCGCTGGCAAGGATCACTCCTGCCTCAGCGTGGATTTCGTGCTCTTCGCCGGCCTCCACCCAACGACAGCCGGTGATCCTGCCTCCGCTCGAGAGCACGTCCGCCAGGCGGGCGTCGGTTCTGAACGTCACGCCTTGGGCAATGCAGGCATGGACGAGCCCCGCAACGAGGGCGGCGCCCTGCGTCCGAACCCCGCGGCTGCGCCTGTCGGCGAGATCAGCTTCGCTCAGCCCTTCGCGAGCTTCGCGTGAGGTGACGGGGCTGCGGACCGGTGATGTTCGGATGACGCTTGCCCAATGCCCCAGATGGGCCGTTTCGTATGGAAGCGGCTCGAATGCCCGTCCGTCACGGGCTCCGGGAAAATCAGGGTGGTAGTCAGGACGGTCAACCCGGAAGAACTCCAGGTCGGTCCGGCGTTCGAGGAATTCCAGAAGCGAAGGCGATCGATTGACGTAGACAGCGAGGTGTTCAGCCGAAACCTGACCCAAGGTCACATGGGAAAGGTAAGTGATGGCCTCATTCGCGTCATCGGGAAGGCCTGCGCGCGACATCAGGGCATTCAACGGGGACCAGATCTGCCCGCCCGAGATGGCGCTTGTCCCGCCAAGCAGCGGGGACCGCTCGAGCACGAGCACCTTCGCTCCCTGAATGCTGGCCGAGAGCGCGGATACGAGACCTGCGGCTCCGGAGCCAGCGACCACGACGTCGAAACTGCGGGCAGTGGGCATAGCAATCGCCGTTCACGTTTGAAGCATTCCGGTGTGGCGATCGCCACCCTGTGGCGATCGCCCAGTAAGCCGAGGCTTCGATCAATTCGTTCGGATAGGTTGGCCTCCCGGTCCGACCGCAACGGTTTGCAGTTTATGCTTGTCGCGGCTTGCCACCCCGACAAAGCGCTCATACAGAGTCTCGAGCGTGCCGAGCGCTGCATGATACGCCATCCAATTGTTGAGCCAGTTCAGGGTCTTCAGATCGCCCTGCCGGATGAAGTAGCTCGTGCTTTCCAGGAACAAGGGGCCTGTCGGCAGGAGCTTGAAGCGTGCGCCAGCGTCCAATGCCCGGATTACGCTGGAGGACGATTGCACGGAGGCATCGGCCCTGCCGGAGACGACCTCGTTGATCGCATCGGTTGCGGAGGGGAAGGTGGCGAACTGTGCCTTCGGGAACCTGCGGCGCGCGACTGGGAGCTGCGATGTGCCCTGAAGCACGGCAAATCTCACGGTGTCCGAATTCAGCTCTTCCGGCTTCTGGATACTGGAGTTCTGCTTCAGGAGGACGTAGATTGGCGCATAGAAGGCAGGTACGTCCGTGAAGTCGCCTCGCAGTGCGCGGGCGGGCAGTTTGGTGACAGGTTCGATGATGTCGCACCGGCCGGACTCGAGCAGAGCGAACAACTGACCGAAGGGTACCTCGACATACTCAATCTCGATTCCATCGCCGAGATCCGCGGCCAGCAGCTTGGTGAGCTCGACCGTGTATCCCGTAGGCTCGTTGGTGCTGGGATCCCGGAACTGCATTGGCGGCGTGCCGAACTCGTAGCCGATGACGATCTTCTTGTTCTTGATCCACTTGTCGATCACCGGCTCATTCGTCGTTTGCGCAACGGCCTCGCTGGACAAGGTCGATGCCAGGGCCACGCCCGCACCGGCGGCGACTGCGCCTCCGAGGAGGAGAGCGCGGCGGCTTTGAGCGATGCCACTCTGATGGTCTGTTCTCTTCACGGGTCCCTCCTGTTTATAAGAGTAACATCTGTTTACATGCAAAACGACGCCTCGTCAAACATTTACAGCGCGCCAAGCCTCAACCTTTCTAAGTCTATCGCCTGCATCGCCCCATAGTATGGCTTGATTGACCGTTGTCATGCCGCGCCTACTCAAGCAAAGTAAATTCATTGACGTCGTTGTGATGACAATGCTGCCAATCGCTCTCGATGAATCTACGCTGGAAACCAAAATGGTTGGCTAGATATGCCTATTTGTACATGTCTCACCTTCGCAGAAATCTTGTCCTCTCACGCCGAGTTGGGGCACGAGGTCGTTCCATTGCCCCGAGGTGCCTTCACGTCCTCAAGTAGACCGGATCTGTCCGACACGGAGAATTGTGCAGCTAGACGATGGTGTATCCTCCGTCGACGACCAATGCCGCCCCGGTGATGTAGCTTGCCTCTTTCTCGCTCGCGAGGAACAGGATCGAGCGAGCCACTTCCTCGTAGCGTCCTTCGCGACCCATCGGGATCAGCCCGTCCGCCCGTTTGGAGCGCTGAACGAGCATCTCTCCGGTCATGTCCTGTCGCCGGTCGGTCATGACGGCCTCGAGGATCCCCGGGCAGATGCAGTTGGATCGGATGTTCGATGTCGCGTAGTCCCGGGCAATGGATTTCGTCAGATGGATCAACGCTGCCTTCGAGATTCCATAGACCGACTCCTGGGAGGAGGCGGTAATCCCGGCAATTGACGCGGTGTTCACGATCGATCCTCCGCCGCCAGCCAGCATCGCGGGAACCGCCTGCTTGCAGAACAGGTATGCCGACTTCAGGTTGACCGCGATGACCTGGTCCCAGAGTTCCTCGCTCGTGTCCGGGAGGGCTTTGGCATCCCAAGGATCGATCGCTGCGTTGTTCACGAGCACGTCGAGACGCCCGAAGACATCGAGGGCGCGATTGATGGCCGCCGCCGCAGTCTCGCGTCGCGATACGTCACCGGGCACGATCTCCACGGATGCGCCGCTCGCCTTCAGGGATTGGGCGGTCTTCTCCAGGGACGAAGCGTTGAGGTCGACCAGAACGAGCCGGGCGCCTTCCTCGGCAAACTGGCGCGCAGCCTCGGCACCCAGCCCGGACGCGCTGCCCGTCACCACCACGACCTTGTCAGTAAAACGTTGGTTCATATCGCTTCTCGGATGCTTTACGCTGCGAGTACGGATTTCAGGAAAGACTGGGTGCGCTCGTTCCGCGGATTTCCGATCACATCCCGTGCGGGGCCTTCTTCCACAATGACGCCGTGATCCATGAAGACGACCCGATCGCCGACCTCACGCGCAAACGCCATCTCGTGCGTGACGACGACCATCGTCATGCCCTCACTCGCCAATCGCTTCATCTCGTCCAGGACGCCGCCTCGCAGTTCGGGATCAAGAGCCGACGTCGGTTCATCGAAAAGCATGACAGTCGGCTTCATCGCCAATGCGCGGGCGATTGCAACACGTTGCTTCTGCCCGCCGGAGAGCTGGCTCGGATAGGAGTCCGATTTGTGGCCCAGGCCGACCCGCTCGAGTTCACGCTGAGCGATTGACTGCGCCTCTTCCTGGGACAGCTTCTTGACCCGCCTCAGTCCGAGCGTGACGTTCTCGATTGCGGTCTTGTGCGGGAACAGGTTGAACTGCTGGAACACCATGCCAATCTGACTGCGCAACTGCTGAAGCATCTTCTGGTCCGCGCGTCCATCGGGCCAGATGCCCTTCTCATTGGGCCGCCAAGCCTTGCCCTGGAAGGTCATTTCTCCCCGATCGAATGGAGCCAGCAGGTTCATACAGCGTAGCAGCGTGCTCTTGCCTGAGCCGCTTGGGCCGATCAGTACGAGAACCTCCCCTTGGTGGAGGTCCAGATCGACGCCCTTCAGGACATGGAGCGGCTCAGCGCTCTGTCTCAAGAAGGACTTCTCGATACCTCTGAGGGTCAGGAGCGGGCCACCTGCGCTTTGTCGGCCAAGCCTCCCGACCATGGATAGAGTTTCGTTCGGCACCGATAGGTTCCTCCTCATTTTATGTATATATCAGCTTGTTTATTATACGGAAATATGTTTTGCATATCAACACGAATATACTTTAGGCAAACGACTCATGCTTTGCGCCCGTTGGCCAGGGCTCAAGCTTTTGCATGAATTCATGGTAGGGAATTGCACCGCTTGCTGGGGAGCGCGGAGTGGTGGAACCGGACGCATCTGGCACGACGTGTCCGGGCGGCCGCAAAAACGAGCACCGCTGAACATGCCGGACTATCCCCTACGTACGAACCACTCCTACCAGGAGCAAAGGTTCGTCCGAACGCGGCAAGGCAAACCGCTCCCCCACTTCGGACCGAACGCCTGCCGCAAACATCCGGCGGGTGCAGTGCTGCGCCCCCAGGTTCCTCTGAGAAATCATTCGGCAATCAGCGAGAGATCCGAGCATGTCATTCAAGGTTTATGGCAGTCCCGCTGCAGCGCTGGCTGGAGCGGTCAAGGATGGCATGACCATCATGGCCGGCGGTTTCGGCCTGTGCGGCATTCCGGAGACGCTGATCGAGGCGATCCGTGATTCGGGGGCGAAGGACCTGACCTTCA
>NZ_JBVVAK010000103.1:0-29178 GCF_055792825.1 Microvirga sp. GN3 | reverse complement strand
CCCCAGGATACAGCCGCCGAGTTGGTTGCGCCAACGCGCCGATGGTGCCGAGGAAAAGCATGCCCGATAACAATCGCATCGAGCAAGACCATCGTGCCATCAAGGGGCGGGTGCGGCCGATGCTTGGTTTCAAGTCAATTGGCAGCGCTCGCGTGATCCTGGGCGGCATCGAGATGATCCACATGATGCGGAAGGGACAGGCGAAGTATGTCTGCAATCCGCGGCCTTCACTTGCCGAGCAGTTCGAGCTGCTCGCCGCCTGAGACTGCTACTGAGTAATTGTCCGTTTCGCGTCTCCTCTCCGAGTTTGCGACACAACCCCAGCCTCTCCCTCGCCGTTAGCGTGGCACTGGAGAATACAAGGCTTTGTGGGGCAGCTCTGCTGCCTTCTTCTGTCCTCACTGATGAGTCAGTAGCCGGGTCGCGATGCGCGCCCTGAAATCTTTCGTCAGTGACTGCCCTTCGGATCCTTATGCTCGCCAGGCATGAGCGATGCACACTCGTGTGACCGGCGGCATGCCCTGTGAGCATCGGAAGGGGAGGGGCGTTCGGTCTCCTCCCCTGCCGTTCCAGGATTAGATCTCCAGAACCAGGCCGTCCTCGGTACGCTCGGCGCCGTCAATCGCGACCTGTTCGAGCATGCCCTTGCTCATGTGGGTCAGCAGCACGCGCTTGGCTCCAATCTCCGGCAGGTGCTCGCGCAGGCTCAACCAATTCATATGGAAGGGCACCGGCCCGTCGAAGGTATAGCACTCCGCAATGAACACATCCGTGCCTCGCGCAGCCTCGATGAGCGCTGGGGCCCATTCCGTGTCGCCAGAATAGCAAAGGGTCTGGTGCTCGACCTGGCACCGCAGCGCGTAGGAGGGGGCCCCTGAGGGATGACGCACCAGATAGGGGATCACTGAGACGCCGTTCACCTGGGTGGTTACCTGCGGCTCGAGTTCAACGATGTCGAGCGGAAATCCCAGGTCCGATTCCGTGGAGCCCGGGAACATGGTTTCTCGGAGCGCCTGCAGACGCGCGGACAGGGTCGGCGGCCCAGCGATCGTGAGCGGGGTCGTCCGGCGGCTGACGAACTGAGCATCGAGCAACAGAAACGGCAGCCCGCCGAAGTGGTCGCCATGCAAGTGCGAGATCAGCACAGTCCGGACGGTATTCGGGTCAACCCCAAACCGTCGCATGGCGATCAGCGACGAGGCGCCACAATCTATCAGAAAGCTGGTGGAACCTGCTGAGACATGAAAGCAGGTGTGGAAGCGTCCGCCCGAGCCGAACGCGTCACCGCACCCGAGGACCTGTAGCTGCATTATGATCACCTCATCCGTGTCTCCCGAGATAGGACGACACGGCGCCTCGCCAACGCGCAGCTCGGTCCTGACGCATGAAGCTATTCGCCCTGTGCAAGCTATGGGTCCGCGATCCTCAGCTCGTCCAAGCGCACGACCTGGCGGCGCACGGGCTCACCATTCTCGCTCCGCAAGGCGAGAGTGACCGTTCGTTCCCACCAATCCACATCGATCGTGCCGAAGTTCGGGGCTCCATAGACCGCGCCGAGGCGGTTCGGGCCGGCCTCCCTGTTGCCCGGGAAGATCTGATTGAGGCCGCTCGAGGTGATCTCGATGAGGGCATAGGGCGCTGCCGTGGTTTCGCGGTACAGGCCACCCACGTGGCGGTCGCCTGACAGCAGGATCACGCCACCGGCCCCAGTGGTGTGAATGAGGTCGTAGAGGCGCTGCCGCTCGCGGGGGAAGTTGCCCCAGCGCTCCCAGCCATGCCCCTCCGCCACCACCTGGATGGACGACACGATGAGGCGCACATCGGCCGGCTCCCGAAGTTGCTCAGCCAGCCAGGACCACTGCGCCTCGCCCAGCATCGTCTTGCCTGGATCCTCGTCCGGCAGATAGCGCTCGCGACCAGCAGCATTGCGCTGGTCCGTCGGCTTGAGGGGCGAGCGGAAGAAGCGGGTGTCAAGCAGGATCACCTGCACCCGCTGCCCGTCGGGGCCAAAGATCTGGCTGTGGTAAATTCCCTCGCGCCGGTGGCGCACATCCGATAGCGGCACGTCCCAGAACTGCAGAAAGAGCTGCTGGGCCTCATGGCGGCCGGCGAACTCGGCCCCGGCATCATTCTTGCCGTAGTCATGATCATCCCAGGTCGCGAGATGCGGGATGGTGCTCCTGAGCCGCACCATCCCTGACACCTGAGCCGCCTGGGCATACGACTCTTGCAGGCTCTGGATCAGCTCTGCATCCGGCACATCGCGTCCTTGACGAACGTCGCCATAGACGTTGTCCCCGGCGAACAGGAAGAGCTGGGGCTGGTAAGCCAGGACCGCATCCCAGATCGGCTGAGGCTTCTCCTCGTCGGCACAGGAGCCGAAGGCGATCCGCGTGAGAGGGGAGGGCACATCCTGAGCATGAAGAGGGTTAGGCAGCAACCATCCGAATAGCATCGCGAGAATGAGTAGCGGCATATCGGCTCCCTCCGCCCAGGAGAGTTTCTCTGAGTTGCATGGCCAGGTTGTGACAGGCGACCATCTGTTGAGTTGGAAGTCGACATCGCTCTTGGTGAGCTCATGCCTCCTCGGCTGCCATTTGGCTGAGGCGGACGCTAGTGAAGAGCGCCAACAGGCCGGATTTGCATGGGCAGGATACGGCCCTGCGCCGGGCCACGTGCCTCTGGTGCCGCAGCCGACACCGAATTAGCATCCCACCCGTACCCCTTCAGGACCAGCCGCCCTCCGGTGAGTTGGTCCTTGCAAATCTCCTCGGAAAGCGAGGCCGATGACGACTTCACCTGCTGTCGCACTTACGCAGACGCTGATCCGCCAGAACACCGTCAACCCTCCCGGCGCTGAGGCTGAGTGCGCAGCCCTCGTGGCCAAGCGGCTGGAAGCGAATGGCTTTGCCATCACTGCAATCTCGTTCGGGGAAGGACGCACCAATCTGATCGCGCGCCTCGGCGGCCGGGATGCCTTGCCGCTTGCCTTTACAGGCCATCTGGACACGGTGCCACTTGGTTCGCAGCCATGGTCGGTCGATCCGTTCGGCGGCGATATCGATGGCGACCGGGTCTATGGCCGCGGTTCCAGCGACATGAAGGGCGGTGTTGCAGCCTTTGTCGAAGCCTGCATCGCCCATCGTGCTACGCTGGAAAAGGGCCCTGGCGCGGTGCTGATCATCACCGCCGGGGAGGAGACCGGATCGGAGGGAGCCTACCATCTGTGCCGGCAGAGGGGGCTTCTGGACGCTGCCGGTGCCTTGATTGTCGCCGAACCAACATCCAATACCCCGCTTATCGGCCATAAGGGGGCCTTGTGGCTGAAAGCAGTCGCACGGGGCGTGACCGCGCACGGCTCCATGCCGGAGAAAGGGGACAACGCAGTTATCAAAGCAGCGCATGCGGTCGTGAGGCTGACGGACTTTGACTTCAACGTGCAGCGACACGCGGTCTTGGGCGGGCCGACGTTGAACATCGGCACCTTCCATGGCGGATTGAACACCAACTCGGTTCCCGACCGTGCCGAAGTGAGCCTCGATATCCGCACTGTGCCGGGCCAGGCGCACGCCTCCGTGCGCGAGATGGTCGGGAGCTTTCTGGGCGATGAGATGGAGGTCTCGCCAATCATCGACGTGCCAGCCGTATGGACCGATCCCAGCGACCCGTGGATCCGTCGGGTCTTCGAGATTATGGCGCCACTTCTTGGAGCGATGCCCGTGCCGCAGGGAGCGACCTACTTCACCGATGCCTCGGCGCTGACCCCGGCCATGGGCAACCTGCCAACCGTCATTCTTGGTCCTGGAGAAGCGGCGATAGCGCACCAGACGGACGAGTACTGCCTCATCTCGCGCATCGACCAGGCCGTGGAGGCCTATGGCCGGATTATTGAGGATTGGTGCAAATGACCGGATGTCCCACCGCCCTTGAAGCCGCGCGACGCATCGCTGACGGCAGCCTCACCAGTGAGGCTCTGGCCCGCGCCTGCCTGGACCGCATTGGTGAGCGCGAGCCCTTGGTGCAAGCATGGCAGCACCTCGACATGGATGCTGCCCTGAAGATGGCGCGGCACTTGGACCGGTTCGGCTCCGGTCCCCTGAAGGGGATCCCCATCGGGATCAAGGACATCATCGACACGGCGGATGTGCCCACGGGGTACGGTTCGCCGCTCTTTGAGACGTTCCGGCCGCCGCGCGATGCAGCCTGCGTGGCTCTGGCGCGGCACGCGGGCGCGCTGATCCTCGGCAAGACGGTGACCACCGAATTCGCCTACTTCCAGCCGGGCAAGACCCGCAATCCGCACAATCCGGATCGGACGCCTGGCGGCTCCTCCTCGGGCTCGGCGGCTGCGGTGGCCAGTGGCATGGTGCCATTGGCCTTCGGCACGCAGACGGCCGGGTCGGTCATCCGGCCGGCCAGCTTCTGCGGCTGCGCCGGCTACAAGCCGACCTTCGGCCTGATCGACCGCACCGGCGTGCGCCCATTCGCGGACAGTCTCGACACGGTTGGGGTTTTTGCAACGACCATCGAGGACGCGGCCTTTTTCGCTTCGATCATTGCGAGCCGTCCAAACCTGCGTATCGCAAATGACGTGTTCCGCCCGCGTATCGGCCTGACCCGAAGCCATGCATGGGAGGCCGCCGAACCTGCCACGGCTACGGCACTCGACGAGGCCGCGGCGCGGCTGCATGCAGCTGGACTGGAGGTCTGCGAGGTTGCCCTTCCTGAACGGTGGCGCGGCCTGTTGGCGGCACAGAAGACGATCATGGCCTTCGAGGCGGCGCGGTCCCATGCGCCGGAGATGCTGACCGCATCCGATCGCCTCAGCGTGAAGCTCCGTGAGCTCCTCAAGGATGGCGCGCTTATAGCGCCTGACGACTACGATGCCGCCAAGGCGCTGGCGGCAGAGGCGCGCGCCGGCTTCAGCGATGTGCTGGATGGGCTTGATGTGCTGCTCACTCCGAGCGCGCCCGGAGAGGCGCCGGAGGGATTGGGGGCAACCGGCGATCCTGTCTTCAACCGGATTTGGACGGCCTTGGGAGTGCCTTGCATCTCCGTGCCGGGTTTGACCGGGCCCACGGGAATGCCAGTCGGCGTCCAGGTGGTTGGCCGCTGGGGCGACGACCGGCGCGCACTGGCTGCTTCAGCGGCTATTGGCCAGAGCCTGTCATGACCGCCTCGCACGTCCGTCATCCCCATTTCGGAACTCATGCCATGAATGCGAATCTGCTTGAGCAACTTGAACGCTCAAGTGCCAATCCAACGAAGACCGCCATAGCCGCACGGGCCGGTCGAGGTGGCATGGAGCAGTTCGCGCCCGCAGCCGGATCGGGTATTCTTGGCAACTGGCTGCGAGGACCAACGACTTCAGGAGCTGTCCTATGCCAAAGCTGACGGTGAGCTGGGATGAGAACGGGCCCCTGCTGCAGACGGCTGAGGTCGAGAACCCCATGTCCGATCGGCGCTGGAGTGCTCCGATCGGACAGCTGACGGACGACGAGCGGCAGGAACTGCTCTCTGCTGCGCAAGCCTTGGCGCAGCTGATCGCGGATCTGGCCGCCGAGGATACTTTCTTCAGCAACCCCCGTTAGCTCGTGGGCGGAAGGCGCGCTGACCTCTGACCAGAGGGCCCTGGGTTCGACTCGCAGCGCGCTTACCGCCCCAAATCCTTAACCAGCGTGGGTTACTGCTTTCTCCATCACAATGATCCCTCGTCGGATCTGCTCTCGGGTCAAGCCAAGGATAGCCGCAGATACGCTTGGGGCCGTGCGCCTTAGGTTCCACCTGACGGCGAACTCCTGGGGGCATGCGCCCGTTGTGGCCGTCCTGACATTGCCTCATCGTGGACACAGATAGCCCCGTGCACCGTCCGACGTGCACCGCGTGCCGTTCGGCAAGGTCATGCCGCCTGTCCCGTCGGGGGCGACGTAGGCGCCGTTCGGGAGACGGAAGCCGCCCGTCCCGTCTCCTGCCGCCGTCGTGCCATCGGGCAGGACGTAGCCGCCGGCCCCACTGGAGACGATATGCTTCGCATTGGAGAGCGCGGGGGCGATCGGCGGGGCCGCCAAAACAGCCGCGGCCCGGGTGTCGCCCACGTTCGCGGGTGGTAAGGGCTGAGCCTGCTGGGGTCCGCCGGACGAGACGCACGCGGCGAGAGTCAGGCACATCATTAGGACGGGCGGCAGGCGCATCGGTTCCTCCAGCTAGCAGATTAACGGCCACGGTTGCCAAGGCCCCATTCATTCCAACACGAACTTCTTTCCAGACCAGTTGACAAACCAGACACCCGCAAAGGCTCACCTGTTACAATCGTTCCTTGGACGCCGTGCCATGATCTCTCCCAAGCATAGGCAAGTCGGAGTATTCTGGTCAGGCCGGTCGCCCAGCAACAGGAGGTGAGCCATGAGAAGGCATCTTACCTTTGCTTGCATCGCATGCAGCGTTGTTACCACAGCGTTCCTCTCCTCTGCCTCGGCCCAGCATCAACATACCACTGGTCCGATGAGCGATGAGGACATCATCAAGAGTGCTATGGCAGCAGCCCCACCCGCAGTCGCCAAGGACGCCACCATCGTCGAGGTTTCGGCGGATGGAAAAACACGGGTCGTGCGCAAGGGCTCCAACGGCTTTACCTGTTTGCCGGACAATCCAAATTCGCCCGGACCCGATCCCATGTGCGGCGATCAGAATGCCATGGAGTGGGCCCAAGCGTGGATCGAGAAGAAGGAGCCGCCCAAGAACAAGGTCGGCTTCATGTACATGCTGTCTGGCGGCACGGACGCCAGCAACACCGATCCGTTCGCTCAGAAGCCCGAGCCGAACAACAACTGGGTCGAGACCGGTCCGCACGTGATGATCGTCGGAGCCAAGGGCATGATGGAGGGTTATCCGAGAGCCGCCAAGCCCGACGCCAGCCAGCCTTACGTGATGTGGCCTGACACCCTCTACGAGCATCTCATGCTTCCGGTTCAGATGCCTGAAGCGGCGACGAGGTAAAGCATCAACGTTGCTGCCGTGTCATCGACCGGCGACATGGCGGCTTCTGTCGAACGGCTTTGTGCTTCCCGGATGAGCGAAACAGGAGATGTCACATCAACGGGAATACAGCCCGATGCTCGTCAAGGGAAAATCGCGTGCCAAGGAAAATCAAGGACTTGGTCCATGCAAAAGCAGTCCTCGTCGAGCGGCTCTGCGGCCATACCCAGTTACTGAGACGGCTTGGGTGCAGTTGAAAGAGCGGCGGTCATGGGTAGGGCCGGATAGCCAACTAAGCTCCGATACAGTTCAAGATCGCCCAAGCCCTCTCAACAATGTGACATACCCGAGATCGTGCGCTTCCAAGCCGGCCCGTTCCGACCCATTGCGAGGAGACCGGCTGATCAGTTCCCGAGGCATGAGCGTGATCATCACTGATTGGGAGCGCCTTCAGAGGGAAGATTATTACAACCCTGATCGCCCGAACAGTGCTCAGAAGATCGAGTGGGATTGAGCGCACTCACATTTGCCCTCTGGGCGATCTCATGCTTTTTGCGAGACTTGCCTGCGTCAGCATGACAGCTTCTAAAGTGTAGCTTATCGCAGGCTGAGCTCGTATCAGAGCTGGCATGATTTGATTGCCATAACCTCAGTTGAACTCAGAACGATTGATCTTGCTGTTCTGTCTCTTCTGCTTCAGCAGGTGCTGCAGCACTTGTTCTCGGTGGCATAATCCAGGTTGAATACAGGACTATACTCTTAGACAATGATAACAATACAATCCGCCAAGGCTCATCGCGCCAACCGGCTGTTGGCTGCTCTGGAGCCGGAGGACTTTGCCGGCCTCGAGCCGCACCTGGAGATCGTCAACCTGCACCAACGGCAGGTCCTGTGCGCGGCAGGCGACACCATGCGGCACGCCTATTTTCCGCATGACACGGTGATCTCGCTCCTGGCCGTTATGGCGGATGGGAGCTCGGCAGAGATGTCGCTCTGTGGCCGGGAAGGGGTCTCTGGTCTCATCAATGCGAGTGTTAGCCGTCAAGCCTTCGGGTGCTACGTGGTCCAGCTCACCGGCACGGCATCCCGGATCGACCTCGACACGATGACCGCGGCGATCCACGCCCGCCCGAACCTCCAGCGCCTGCTGCGACATTTCACGGAAGCCACCATGGCGCGCATTCTGCAGTCGGTGGCTTGTAACGCCCTGCACAGCGTGGAAGCCCGGTGCTGCCGCTTTGTCCTGATGCTCCACTCCCGCATCGATCACGATGCGTTGCCGATCACCCACGAGTTCCTGGCCGAACGGCTCGGGGTTCAGCGCTCGACCGTGAGCACTGTCATGGGCAAGCTCCAGTCCAGAGGGCTGATCCAGCAGGGCAGGGGCGGCATCATCGTCACCGACCCAAGCCGCCTCGAGGACGCGGCCTGTGAATGCTACGGCAGGGTCCGCGATGTGTATGAGCGCCTGCTGCCCTATGCGACCCACTCAAGGTAAGCCCGAGCTCGCGCGAACGCACTCCGCCCGGGCGCAAGCTTCACAGATACATGACTGCGCCATCTCATCGTTTTGGTGCAAGGCCCCGGGCCATGTCGGGTGGATTGCGACAGACGCGGCAGGCGGCACGATAGACGCACCGCCTGAGAAGATTGCCTTCAGCAGTTGGTCTGTTGCTTCGTTGCTGTAGTATCCGTCACATCCGTCTTTTGCTGTGTCATGGTTGAGCAGTCGGTGCTTCCGGTTGTGCCGATATTGCGATGCTCAATCGTGATATTCGTCTGGTCTGGCACTGAGACTACGTCACCAGCCGCACCGGCTCTGCGACGGCGATGGTCGGGAGCAAGCGGGCCGATGCAAGAACGGGGGTATTCCACATCGATAGGTATGACTGTTTCGGCACACGCGTTAATCGCGGACTGCGATCCACTCCCAACTCAACGGCAGCGGCACGAGGGCGCTTCAGCTTGGCGTTGCCCGACATAAAAGTCGCGAAGCCCTCTCCCGCTCCCGCAAAGACGCACTAAGAATACCACCCCTATGGTAAGGCTGGCAGAAATTACGGATCCGCCGACCGCAAGTTGTCGCCAGTATTCGCGCCTCGATCTGAGCCTCGCAAAGAGCCGACTTTGCCGAATAGCTGGCATGAGGTTCCATAAAGCAGATCGAACACTTTCTGAGCACTTCAAAACATGCTCCTTCCGGGGCTTCGCGAAATTCATGTTCTCTTGTCATTTGATCACTTGGTCGGCACGGCTTAGTCTATAGCTTTCGGTGAGGCTCCATGAGCAGCCCGAAACGGCACAGACCCGGCAGTACCATCACGCTCCCGGCCGAGCGCGTTGCACAGTTGCGCACCCTCGCTGAAACCGAAGGCGGCTCGATCACCGAAGTGATCGAGCGCTGGATCAATGCCGAGGTCGCCGCCGGCCACCTGCCCGACATTCTCCCCAACTTTGAAGTCACCGCCGCCGCGGGTCGCGTCTGGCTCACTGTGCAGGACTTCACCTTTCCGGCCATGACCCCGGCCCAAGCCGGGCAGTTCGACGAGGGCGGGGACGAGATCCGCGTCAAGGTCGCGCGCAAAGGGCGCGGCGTCCTGATCGACGGCGTGGATGTCCAGACCGGCAACAGCGTGAAGGCGAGCCTCACGCCCGGCATGGCCTGCGACCTGGCCCGCATCATTCGAAGCGAAGCCGCCACGGCAGCCAAGCACAATGCCAGGGAGGAATAAGCCGCTCGATTGCAACCATCACTCCAGGGGTCGCCTCTCGGAACTCACATCGCGTGCCAGATATAGAATGGCATAGGAGTGTGACACCCACGTGGAGTTGAAAGGAAGGCCGTCGCGATATTGGCGGCCTGCCGCCTTCACGGCGGCGGCGGAGGGCAGGTCAAACCTCAACAGCGGACTACTCCATCACCCTTTTGGCTGGTGCGTCCAGATCGCCGTCGTTGGGTGCACCATGAGAGCCATAGCGTTCTGATGGTCGCCTACGCGAGAGACCATGAGGAGCAACGTGCCGGGAGGAACCATCGGCACAAGGCGCTTCACCGGTTGCGCGTACTCCACGAGGCGTCCTCCGCAAGGAATCTGCCCTACATGATCTTGAAGCCAAGCGTATTCGGATGACGAGGGCGCCATGAGAGTGATCGTCTGCGGAGCGGGACAGGTCGGCTCAACCATCGCCCGCCACCTCGCCACCGAAGGCATCGACGTGACGGTGGTGGACATCTCACCAGATCAGGCCCGGCGCGCCGACGAGAGCTATGATGTGCGCGGCATGGTCGGCCATGCCTCCCACCCCGAGGTGCTGGAACGGGCGGGCGCGCGTGATGCCGACATGCTCATTGCGGTGACCCGTTCCGACGAGGTCAACATGGTCGCCTGTCAGGTGGCCTACTCGCTGTTTCATGTCCGCCGCCGCATCGCCCGCGTCCGTCATCATGGCTACCTGGAGCCGATCTGGCAGGGCCTCTACGCATCCGACCAGCTTCCCATCGATGTGATCATCTCGCCAGAGGTCGAGGTCGCCAACGGCATTGTGCGCCGCCTTAGGACCCCTGGCGCATTCGACACGGTGGCCTTGGCTGACGGACGGGTCCAGCTTCTCGGCGTCCACTGCAATACCCGCGCGTGTTCTCTGGTCGGGCGGCGGATGAAGGAGCTGTCGTCATCAGGGGGCTCCGGCATCGTCATCGGCGCCATCGTCCGGAACGGACAGGCCTTCGTGCCGCGGGCCGAGGATCAGGTGCAGCAGGGCGACGATGTTTATGTGATCACCGAGACGTCTCATCTCGACCGTGTCATGACCTTTCTCGGTCACGAGGAGCAGGTCGCCCGCCGCATCGTGATCGTGGGTGGCGGGAATGTCGGTCTGAACCTAGCCAGCCGGATTGCCCATCAGGCATCATACGTCTCGCTCAAAGTGGTCGAACACACCCGGGAGCGGGCCGAGTTCATCTCGCGAGAACTTGGCGATGCCGCCGTTGTGATCCAGGGGGACGCCCTCGACAAGGACGTGCTGATCGAAGCGAATGTCCAGAGCGCGGAGACGATCATCGCAGTCACCAACGATGATGAGACAAACATCTTCGCTTCAGTTCTGGCCAAGCGCGAGGGCTGCACGCGGGCCATCACCCTGGTCAACAAGACCTCGTACGAGCACGTGCTTCCGGCCCTGGGTATCGACGCGGTGGTCAGTCCGAGCGCGATCACGATCTCGACCATTCTGCGCCATGTGCGCCACCGGTCGATCTCCGCGCTCTATACGCTCCGCGAGGATTTTGGCGAGGTGATCCAGGCGACGGCCCAGGAGGGCTCGCGTCTGGTCAGGGGCAGCTTGCGGGATGCCAAGCTGCCGGACGGGATGCTGGTGGGTGCCATTGTCCGCAGCGGGGAGGTGATCATTCCGACCAGTTCGACACGGGTGTACCCCGGCGACAGCATCATCGCCGTGGTGGCCTATCAAGCCTTACGCAAGGCGGAAGCAATCTTGGCTGGTCCGTTGAACGAAACCGGTGGTTAGAGTGGATCGATGCGGAAGTCACGATTTTCCGGCGCATGGGCTCCGCCCTACACCCGTCCGGTCTTCCACCTGACAGGCCGCATGCTGATTGCGCTTGCGGCGGCCATGCTCTTGCCTGTGGTGATCGATGCCCTCACGGGCAATCCCAACTGGAGGGCTTTTCTCATCGGCAGTGCGATCACCTTCACCTGTGGCGCGGGACTGACCCACATGACACGCTGCCGGCTGTCCGGGGGCTTGACCCTGCGCCAAGCGTTCCTCCTGACACCGGTGGCCTGGACGACCATTGCCCTGTTCGGAGCGATCCCGCTCTACATTTCCGACTACGCCCAGTTGCGGGACAGTTTCACCAATGCCTTTTTCGAGTCCGTGTCGGGCCTGACGACAACGGGGGCAACCGTGATCGTCGGGCTGGATGAGGCTCCGCATGGCATCCTTCTCTGGCGAGCGCTTCTGCAATGGCTGGGCGGCATCGGCATCATCGGCGTCGCGATTGCAATCCTGCCTGCTCTTGGGGTCGGTGGCATGCAGCTGTTCCGCACAGAGTCGTCCGATCGTTCCGAGAAGGTCATGCCGCGGGCCCGGGAGATCGCAACCGGCATCGTTCTGATTTATGTGGCACTGACCGTCATTTGTGGGCTCGGCTACTGGCTGGTGGCGATGACGCCGTTCGAGGCGCTCGCGCATGCGTTAACGACCGTCTCGACCGCCGGGTTCTCCACCTCCGATGCCTCGATGGCACGCTGGGACAGTGCCGCCCTGCACTGGATTGCGACACTGTTTATGCTCTCGGGAGCCGTCCCTTTCGTGCTCTACTTGAGGCTGTTTCAGAGACAGCAGGATGCCCTGCGCGACAGCCAAGTCTGGTTCCTGATCAGTCTCCTCGCGATCCTGATTGTCACTGTTGCGGCATGGCTGGTCGTGGCAGGTGGGCACGGTGCCGCTGATGCGCTCCGATTGGCCTCTTTCAACGTCATATCGGTGGTGACGACCACCGGCTACGCCACAGCAGATTACACGCTTTGGGGCAACCTCATGGTCGGCTTGTTCTTTGGCCTGATGTTCGTCGGCGGGTGCACCGGCTCGACATCAGGCGGGATGAAGATCTTTCGTTTCCAGGTGATGATCTGCATGCTTCAGAGCCAATTCCTGCGTCTGCTCTATCCGCGCGGCGTGTTCCCCCGCGTCTATGCGGGCCGGCTGCTGCCGGACGATGTGATCGGTTCCGTCGTGGTATTCTTCACGCTCTACTTCGTCTGCTATAGCGCACTCACCCTTGCCCTGATGGCGGTTGACCTCGATTTCCTGACCAGTGCCAGCGCAGCTGTGGCCGCATTGTCGAACGTGGGGCCGGGCCTGGGACCGATCATCGGCCCAACCGGTAACTTCGCGACGCTCCCGGAGGCGTCCAAATGGCTCCTCTGCTTTGGCATGCTGCTGGGGCGGCTGGAGCTGTTCACGGTACTGATCCTGTTCTTCCCCCATTTCTGGCGTGGGTAGAGCCGATCAATCCATGCACCTGGACGATGCTCAGCATCTCCTCTGCATCAAGTTGACAGTGCCAGATGGAGGCATGTTCACTGCAACTTCCTCGCGGCGCGACCTCAGGGTTGTATGATTTGCGTTCTGATGGCGGTGATGTCACATTAGCCCGACGATGAGAGCGGGCCGCCATGACCAAGCCGGTCAGCTACAAGCGCCACCGCTTTCCATCCGAAATCATCGCCCACGCGGTGTGGCTCTTTTTCAGGTTCCCATTGAGCCTGTGGCTCGTCGAGGAAATGCTGCTTGAGCGTGGTATTGTCGTCTCCTACGAGACTATCCGGCGCTGGGCTATGAAGTTCGGGCCGTCCTACGCCCGCCGCCTCAGGCGCAAGACACCAAGCCCTCGCGACATCTGGCATTTGGACGAGGTCGTGATCACCATTGCCGGCCAGCAGCACTGGCTCTGGCGGGCCGTCGACCAGGACGGATATGTCCTCGACGAAATCGTCCAGACGCGGCGCGATACCAAAGCCGCCAAACGCTTGCTGAAGCGTCTGCTGAAGAAGCAGGGCTGCCCCCTCGGCGGCTGGTCACGGACAAGCTGGGCACCTATGCCGCCGGTCGAGCACCGGTCGCACAAGGGACTCAACAATCGCGCGGAGAATTCGCATCTGCCCTTGCGTCAACGAGAGCGGGCAATGCAGTGATTTCGATCACCGGGAGGCTTGCAGAGATTTGTCAGCGTGTTCTCGGCCCTCCGCAATCTCTTTGTTCCACCTCATTCCCGCCGCTCTGCTCTTGCCATCCACCTTCACCGCCTCAATGCCATGACAGGGTGGAAGTCTGCCGCCGGCGTTGCCGCGTGAGCCCGTCAGGTGACTGAGTTTGCCTCCGTGCGCCTGTTGCCAGTTAATGGGGCAACGCCCGCTGAACCATATGTTTGAGCTTGGACGTCCGAAGTCCGTCCGTATCACCTGAATGCAGGCCCTAGGGCTATCAATGCGTGCACAATGCGATCCGTGCAACACGGTCCATCAAGGCTGTCGAGCTGATCCGGTGCTAATCCCTCCAGCAAGGCAGCTTAGGCCCACAATTTGTCTTGGACGTTCCTCCGCTGAAGGCAGCAAGTAAAATGGCACGGAGAGCATCGATTCGTGCCAGTCCTTCATCGCCCGCCTTCGGGGGCGGCGGAGGCATTACGCCAGGCACGAAGCCTAGCCGGGCAAATGGCCTCAGGAGGCGGGGATCGTGTGCCACCACGTGGATGGGCACGGCTCTCGAGGTGCCAGGCCCGGCGATGACCGGCGCCGGCTGATGATCCCCAAGCACTAGGACCAGTGCATCGGCCGGGACGCGGTCGGCCAGGAAAGCGGCAATGGCGTCGATCGAGTGGCCGATGGAGAGCGCATACTGATTGCGCACCGCCTCAGGGCTGCGCCAGATCTCCCGTGGCTCAGGCGCACCATCCGTCCAACGCGAATAGATGGTCCCGTCACCTAGCTCCCCCCAGCCTACCACCTCCGGCACCGGCAGCCAGGGCGCATGGCTCGAGATCAGAGCGAGCATCGCAAAGATTGGTGGTCGGTCCGGCCTATTGAGTTCACGTCGAGCAAAGAAATCGAGGGCGAACTGGTCGGGCACGACACCCCAGTAGAAGTTCGGCCCACGATATTTCATATCTGCGGCGACATAGGTCGCATCGTATCCGAGCCTGTAGCCCTCCGGCCACGGCAGAGTGATCGCAGGCATGACCTGGGCTGTGCGCCAGCCGGCTCGCTTAAAATCATGCACGAGGGTCCGCGGCAGCTCGGCCAGGAACAGCGCATACAGTGTCTGATCATCGATCCAGCGTCCGGCCGAGAGCGTGGCGTGATTGAGCCAGGACTGGCCGCCGGCAGTGGCAGCCAGGAGACGGCCTGAGGAGACGCTCAAGCCCGCTTTCGCAATTCGCTCGCTGAAAGCATGGACGCGTGGCCGCACCGTTGGGGCGTAGCGTTCATCATCGAGGGCCGAAATCCCGTAGCTTTCGACGAAGATAACCATGACGTCGGTGCCCGCGAGGCTGGAGAACAAGGCTGCATCATCGATCTGAGTGGCGGGATCGTTAGCGAGACCCGCGCGGAATGCCGCCCGACGCGCCAGCGTAGAAGAGAGGAGTTCCGCCTGTTCGACAAGGAGGAGGCTTGCGGCTCCGCTGAGCGGCCGCCAAGGAGCCAAGTTGGCCGGAGCCAGTCCTTGCACTGCAGCAAGCACAAGTGCGAGGGCCGAAACGCCGACAAAGGCTTGGCGCATGGCCGCTTGGCGAAACCCTTGAGCCAAATGGGCAAAGGAATGTACTAATACGAGGTGTAAGGCTGCAATCGACAGGATGCCAGCGGCGGCGGCAAGAGCCACGTAGGCCGGGCCAAGCATGACTGTGGCGACATGGAGCAAAGCCGGAACAAGGGCCAGATCGAGGGAGAGGTTTAGGGACCTGTCCACCATGGTCTGGGCCGTGAAATCAGCGGCCCGAATGAGGAAGAGCAGGATCACCGAACCCGAGAGAAGGTGCAGTGCAATTCTCGGCACGTACCTCGCCCAGACCTGTCCAAGAGCAAGCATGGCTAAGATGACGCCGACCTCCGAGGCCAGTGTCCAGTGGGGCGGCCCGAGGAAGGCCGCACTATCGGAAGGCAAGTTGACGAGCAGCGACAGAGCGATCCAGACCACGACCAGCATCGCGGCTGCCCTCGCCAGCGCAGTGAATCGGCTAGACATATGCGCCTTGTCCTGCGGCCGAGCGTTCTCGAGCGAGCCAGACTAGGTCAATCGCGAAGGACCAAATCAGGGTCAGCAAGGCCAAAGCCGCGATCCAAATGCTCAGCGGTGGGACCATCCATGGGGTTAGAAGTGGAAGCAGCGCCATGCCCTGGAGAGCACACACCACCTTGCGGCGCATGGAATGCGGCAACCTACGCCTCAGCGCTGGTGAGAACTGGCGCGCCACGAGAAAGGCATAGTGAAAGCCACCGATCGCGAGGACCCACGCGCCGGCCTTGCCGAGCAGAAGGACCGCGCCGGCAAGGAGCGTCAGGAGGAGTGCATCGATTTCAATGTCGAAGCGGGCACCAAAGCGGGATTCCAGCTTCAGCCAGCGCGCCAGATAGCCGTCGACGCCATCCAAGAACAGGGAAAGCGCACTGATAGAGAAGAAGAACCAGCCGAGGCGCTGAGGGCCTGAATCGCCATGCAAGGCCGCATCTGCAAGGAGCCCTGCAAGGAGGCAGTTGAGAACCGCCCTGACCAGTGTAGCGACATTGGCCAGTCCGAAAGTCGTGTGATCGTGGTATGCAGCGATCTGTCGCTGGACGATGGCGGTGAGCAGGAGGTACGGCGCAAGTGCAACTGGTAGGACTGCCAGTCCGGAGCCGCTGCTGGCCGCAATCACGGCTGCGAGAATGACCAGCGCGATACCCCCTCCGAGCAAAGGAATGCGGGCATCGCAGGCGTGGCGGCTCCGGTCAGGGGACAGAGGCCTCCGCATCGCGTCCATTGCCGCACCTCCCCGGAACTGATGTGCGTCGAGCGAACCGTGGCTGGGCCGATGGTTCCCTCAGTCCAGAACCGATCACAAGCAAGCGTGGGCTCTCCTGCATAACGTGTCAAGCTACGGAATATGGCGGCTCGTGAGGCGGGTGAGTGTGCTACAACATGCATCATGTAAAGGGATCGCTAACATTCGCCACTAAAGCGATACGGGCAATTGGGTCAGGCGGACAGCCGATGGGCGTAGACATCGCCCGAATTCGCCACGTGTGGAACGTCCCTTAGATAGAGGCGCATCTCCTCAGCGGTGACGCTGCTCGGAAAGACGAATGTCTGACGCTCCCCAAGCGAGACATTGTACCGGTAGTCGTCGATCGCCTCCAAGCGATCCAGGCATGCGATGGCAACCTCCCGCGCAATCGTCGTGAACTCGAAGGACAGGGCCGGTACGGGGGCGGTCAGGCCCGTTAGAACGACTTGCTCATAACCTTCGACATCGATCTTGATAAAAGCCGGATTGCCATAGGTTTTGATGAGAACATCGAGGGTTGTGGTGGGAACGGCGATGACACCATCCCAACACTGCCCTTCCCAGTTCCGTGCTCCCTGTGCAGCGCTGACAAAGTCGTTGGATAGGGTCGAAACGGTGGGATTTCGCGAGTTGATGTGAAGGGGCAACTCGCCTTCCTTTCTTGCCGCAGCCTTGCGCAGCAGCGTGATAGCTCGATCACAGCCAAACAGAAATTGCAGGATCGCTGCTGGGCCGGGCTGCGGCTCCAGGGCGACGACCCGCGCGCCGAGACGGCGGAACGAGGAAATACGATCGCCCACATGAGCACCGATATCGAAGACCAAGTCGCCGGGCTTCACGAACTGCCCGTAAAGGGCATCCATGCGGCGGTGGCGCTCACGATCCCCATGATAGACCATGATGGAACGCAGGAGAGCGAACCAGGAGTGTAAAGACATCATCATTTGCCCTGGATCTCCCTAACCCCGGCAACGGCTCTCTTCTATTGAATGCATGAGGCACAAGCTGTCGTGCGTTCACCCGCCTCATGGACTGCCATATTCCGTGGGTTCGCACGTTCATGCAACAGAGCGACCGAGCTCCCATCACCGTATGTGAGAAGGTGCCAAGTCATGCGAGCAGACCGAGATAGACTGCTGGATTGAGCGCGATCGCGCCGAACGCCCGCGTGAAACGGTGCTTATGGACGACAGGCCCGCAGGCGCCATATGGTTTGGAGAAAGCCCGAAGGCAATGTTGGCACTCCTGGTCCGTCGTGGGTCGCTCCCTGCGGCATTCTGGAAGGGCCTGCCGGATATGCATGAAGAGCAGCGCATGAAAAAGACCACGTCTGCGCTTTGGATAACCCGTGCTTTCCACGCAGAATTGAAGGAGGCTCCTGAGCCAGCGTTGAACGAGGGTGACATCCTCGTCAGGACGCAATGGTCCGGGATCAGCCGCGGCACCGAACGCCTCGTGTTCGAAGGCCGGGTTCCGGCCTCCGAGACCAGGCGCATGCGGGCGCCGCTGCAGGAGGGTTCCTTCCCGTTTCCAGTCAAGTACGGCTACTGCGCGGTCGGTACTGTGGAGCAGGGCCCAACCGAACTCATAGGACGAAGTGTTTTCGCCCTGCACCCCCATCAGGACCTGTTCGCTATCCCGGCGAGTCTTGCAATCCCTGTGCCGGAGGGCGTCCCCCCCAGGCGCGCCGTTCTTTCCGCCAATCTGGAGACGGCCCTGAATGCGATCTGGGACGGCTGTTGCGGGCCCGGTGATCGGATCGTCGTGGTGGGAGGAGGCGTGGTCGGACTGCTGACAGCCTATCTTGCGGCCCGCATCCCGGGAACGGAGGTCGCGCTTGTCGACCTTGAGCCTAGCCGCCGTGCCCTCGTCGAGCACCTGGGCGCATCATTCGCTGAAGCAGACAACGCACCCGGCGACGCCGATATCGTGTTCCACTCCTCCGCCTCGGTCCAGGGGCTGAACACGGCGCTTGCATGCGCAGGCTTCGAGGCTCGGGTCGTCGAGATGAGTTGGTACGGGTCCACTGCCGTCGACGCGTTCCTCGGCGGGGCCTTCCACAGCCAGCGGCTGCAACTCGTCTCCTCTCAGGTCGGGCATGTCCCGTCGTCGCGGCGCGCCCGCTGGACAACCAGGCGGCGCCTCGACGCCGCCATGCGTCTTCTAGACGACCCGCGCCTGGACATCCTGGTGGCCGAGGAAGTCAAGTTTTCCGCACTGCCCGAAGCGCTGCACGACATCCTCTGCGGCGATGCGCAGAGTATTCCACCCATTGTCACCTATTCCTGACGCAGCAAGGATGGTTCCATGTATGCCATCGAAGTTCGCGACCACATTATGATAGCCCACAGTTTCCGGGGCGCGCTCTTCGGCCCGGCGCAGAAGCTCCACGGCGCCACCTTTGTGGTGGACGTGGCATTCCACCGCGAACATCTGACCGAGGATGGCGTCGTCGTCGACATCGGACGCGCCCACGACGTTCTCAAGCAGGTTCTCGCGCCGCTGAATTATAGCAACCTTGACGATGTGCCGGAGTTTGCAGGAAAAAACACAACGACCGAGTTCCTGTGCCGCCACATCTTCGACGCCGTCGTTGCAGCAGCCCGAAAGGGCAAACTCGGACCGGGTTCGGACGGGCTTGCGGGCCTACGGGTTACATTGCACGAGTCCCATTTGGCAAAAGCCTGGTTCGAAGGACCCATATCCCATGATTGAGGCGACCTTCGCCATCCCGGGCGACATAGCGACCCCAACGGGCGGATATGCCTATGATCGGAAAATTCTGCACTGCATCGGCGACCAGGGCATCGTGCTTCACCATCTCGTTCTTCCGAACAGTTTTCCCTTTCCCAGCGTGGATGACCTCGAAACAACGGCACGGCTTCTCAGCGGTCTGGACGGGACGCTCCTCATCGACGGGCTCGCCTTCGGTGCCCTGCCCACGGATATCCTGTCCCAGATCAAGGCTCGGATCGTCGCGCTCGTGCACCACCCGCTGGCTCTTGAGACCGGGCTCGGGGCCGACGATGCCGAGCGTCTCCGGATCCTTGAGCGGGAGGCTCTGAAGGCCGCGTCGGCCATCATCGTCACCAGCGATACGACAGCCGTCATCCTCGCTTCGGACTATGGCGTGCCCCGGGAGGCGATCGCCGTTGCTATCCCCGGAACGGCGCAGGCACACCGGGCGGCGGGCAGTGGAACCGACCATGCGCTCCTCGCCGTCGGCTCTGTCGTTCCCCGGAAGGGGTACGAGGTCTTGGTCGAGGCCCTCGTGCGGCTGGGCAACCGGCCTTGGTCGCTGACGATCGTCGGCGCCATGGATCGCGCGCCCGATTGCGCGCGGAGCCTTCGTGCCCGGATTGATGAGGTCGGGCTGTCGGACCGTATCCGATTCACCGGCGCCCTGCCGGACCATGTGCTGCCCTCGCTCTATGACAAGGCTGACATCTTCGTCCTCGCTTCTCACTTCGAAGGCTACGGGATGGTGCTGACCGAGGCCCTCGCCCACGGGCTCCCCATCGTGTCGACGACGGGTGGGGCGGCTGCCAAAACCCTTCCTGACGCCGCCGCCCTGAAAGTCCCGGCAGGAGATCCTGCCGCACTGGCAGAGGCTCTCGCATCTCTTCTCGACGATGGGAAGCGGCGCGGTGCACTGGCCAATGCCGCATTCTCCTATGCACGGAATCTTCCGGACTGGTCGGAGGCGGCCGCTATCGTCGCGGCCCAGCTGAGGCACGGCAAGACATGAGCAGTTTCGATCCGGAATGGCTATCGCTGCGTGAGCCGGTCGATCACCGATCTCGCGCACGCGGGCCGCGAGGCACTTGCGCTCATTATTTCGGCGGCTTTGAGCGGATTACGATTCTCGACCTCGGCTCGGGAACCGGATCCAATCTCCGCGCCTCATGGTTCCACCTGCCCGATCGGCAGGAGTGGTGCCTTGTCGACCACGACTCGGCTCTGCTGGAGGTAGCGCGCCGAATGCTGTCGATATGGGCATGCGCCTCCCAGGCGGACGGAGAGCGCCTTGCCTTAGAGCGCAGCGGAAAGACCTTGACCGTGTCCTTCGAGTGCGCGGACCTGAGGACAGGTATCGAGCGTCTCATCGCGCGTCGGCCCGACCTCGTCACCGCCGCGGCGCTCTTCGATCTCGTCTCCTGTGCGTGGATTGATCGTTTCGCTGATGCCCTAGCCGATACGCGACTCCCGCTCTACGCAGTGCTGACCTATGACGGCAACGCGCGCTGGGAGCCTGGCCACTCCTTCGACGCCAAGGTCAACTCAGCCTTCAACGAGCACCAGACCCGCAACAAGGGACTTGGGCCGGCGGCCGGGCCACAGGCGGCGCGGCACTTGGTTGCGGCATTGCGAGCGCGAGGCTATGCCGTCGAGACCGGAGACAGCTCCTGGTTGCTCACCCGCGACGACAACAGGCTGATCCAATCGCTTGCGAATGGGATCGAACAGGCCGCGGGCGAGACCGGTCTCATTCCGGGGGAGACCCTCGCTGTGTGGCGAGAGGCACACAGCCATCCAGAGCGGTGCGAGATCGGCCATGTCGATCTCTTCGCAAGTCCCATGTGATGCTTTCTTAGCCGCGCCACATACGCTCGAACACACCATCGCGCCGGACAGACCTGTGCCACAAGGCAGCGCCCACATGCAGCATGAGGATTCCAGCCATGAGGAAGACTGCGCTCTTATGCAAACTGAGCACGACCTCGGCCTGATCCATGCCCCCCTCGACGGAGATGGGAATCGGCATGATCCAGAACAGCTTGACCGGGGCGCAGCACATAGCTGTTCCCGTATAGCCCAGGACTGGAACGGTGAGGATCAGCGCATACAGGGCGAGATGCGTCGCACGCGCTGCAATCTTCTGCCATTCAGCCATGGAGTCGGGCAGGGGCGGAAAGCCCTGTACCGCCCTGATCACCACTCGCACTACGGCGAGCGTGAAGACAATCATGCCGAAAGACTTGTGCACGTCGTAGAGGAGGTTCTTCAGCATCCCATCCTCGAGCGAGACCATCGTAAGGCCCATCGGAATGAGCCCCAGCAGGATGAGCGCCGCTATGATCCAGTGGAGTAATCGAGATCCTCTGGAATATACAGCGGGACCGATATTCATCGGACTGCCCTGCTCGTGCTTCTCAGATTGCAGTCGAACAGGGTGTCGCCATCCGCGAACACGTGGACATGGGTCATGGGACGCAGGGCTCCGTCGAGCCCGTCGATCGGCGGTAGCGACAGCCCCGCCATGCCGGATCCGATGATCATCGGCGCAACCAACATGTGCAGCCTGTCCACGCAGCCTGCCGCGATGAATGTGGAGATCGTGCGGGCGCCGCCCTCAACGAGGATTTTGCGAAGGCCGCGCTCGCGGAGCTTCTGAATGATCTCATGAGGCGGGATTATCCCATCGCGGGCTTCGATGATGATTTCCTCGACTCCAGGCAAGGTCACGGAGACAGTTGCCCGAATGGCAATGCGGCGCGCGCAGGCCGAGCGAACGCATTGCGCCGCTTCGGGGAGACGGCCGTGCGGATCAATAACGACACGCGCCGGGTTGCGGCCAGGGACACGCCGGACGGTCAGCATCGGGTTGTCCGCGATCACGGTCCCCACTCCGACGACAACAGCGTCCACATGGGCGCGCAATCGGTGCAGATGATCGAGTGCGCAGGTTCCGTTGATGTAGCGGGAAGCCCCCGTAGGGGTGGCGATGCGCCCGTCGAGGCTCTGGCCGAGCTGGGCGACCACGAACGGCTTGTCTTCGGGCGCGGCATCGATGAGTTCGAACGGGTCTTGGCTTGGAGAGGGCACAGACTGGATTGTCATAGGGGGATGGCCGCTGTTCCTGATCCCAGTGTCCTGCTCCTGTTGGAGCAGGTCAGATCATCGCTAGTATGGCCCAAGCCGCTAAAAAGTCATAGAGTGCAACTCCTTGGGGTTTCATCTACTTACGGCTTCGCCATTAGTCATCTCTCAGGAAAAGTAACCTTATGGCAGACATGTCCCTGAGTAAAAACTTGTTCACCGACCAAGCCCACGTGCATGTCGAACGCGCAGTTTCTGACTTTCGAGCCGGCCGACCGATCCTTGTCCGGGCAGAGAATGAGACACTGCTTGCTGTTACAGCGGAAGGGCTTGATCTGCGCATGGTCGGCGTGCTTGCGGACTTGAGCGGCGGTCGCGCCCGTCTCCTTCTGACCCCAGCTCGGCTTCGTTATCTCGGTCTCGACCGCACCGCTGCCGCATCGGTGCCCATGCCGGTTATTGACTGCGACCGCGTAGGAAACCTCGCGCTTAGAATCGATGGACGCATCGACGCGCCGGTGGGGCCGGTATCCCGGCTTGACGAGGCGGCTATAGAGCTTGCGCAGCTGTCGCTCGTGCTGCCCGCCGTGCTTGCGATCCCTCTTGTGTCGTCCTTCTCCACGTTACAGAGCCTCCTCGGCGTTACCGCCGAGGACGTTTTCGCCTATCGTCGGCGCAGAATCGAGAATCTACGTATCGTCAGCCGGGCGCCGGTGCCGCTGGAAGGCGCGCCCACCAGCGAGTTCGTGGTGTTCCGCGGTGGCGAGGGCCTGCGCGATCAGGTGGCGATCGTGGTCGGCAAGCCGGATTTCTCCAAGCCGGTGACCGTGCGGCTGCATTCGGCGTGCCTGACGGGCGATCTCTTCGGCAGCCTGAAATGCGATTGCGGCGACCAGCTGCGCGAGACCGTGCGCTTCATGGCGCAAGCCGAGGGCGGCATCCTGCTTTATCTCGACCAGGAAGGACGCGGGAACGGCATCGCCAACAAGATCCGGGCCTACAAGCTCCAGTCGCAAGGTTACGACACCTATGACGCCGACGAGGTTCTGGGCTTCGAGGCCGATCAGCGCCGCTTCGATTTCGCGGCCGTGATGCTGCAGGAACTGGGCGTGAGCAAGGTCCGCCTCATGACCAACAACCCGGAAAAGATCGCGGCTCTGACCAAGGCGGGTCTCGAGGTGATCTCCGATCATCGCGTGCTGGGTCGCCCGACGGCGGAGAACGTCAGCTACCTTGCCGCCAAGCGCGATCGCGCCGGGCACTATATCGATCTCGAGGGCATGCTCGCCTGCTCGAACAAGGATTGAGCGGCCGGAGCCTACGACCTGAGGATTTACCGTCTCTCCGGATAAGCGAGGACCGCTCGGCTCCATAATCCTCTGTCTAGCAGCGACGGTGCCGAACTCTCTTCCCTCGCTCGTCCTCACGCCCTAACTTGAGCAGAGTCTGGCCCACCAGCAGCACCCTTTGTAGAAAGCTGACACCGATGAGCACCACCCGTGTCTTTCAGCTCCTCCCGCCTCGGCTCGCCTGATCGAGAAGGAGAGGGGAAGTCGCGCCGTCCGGCAGGGCTTTTCCCGGATCGTGTGGGCCGGAGCGCCCACGTGCAGATGGCAGGCGATACCGGCCACCTCATCCTGGTCTCCCAGCCCGCAACCGGTCCGCTCGAGGAGCCCGCTGAGATCTCCCGCTCCCAGGCCGAGGCTCTGCTCGATCTGACCGCCAGATAGACCACGTATCTGAGCATCTCCATTGACATCGGCCCTCACAGCGCCTCGATCCACCGCTTCATCATCCCGGCGCCGCTCGATCTGATCAGCATAGGATTCAAACACGACAAGACAGCACGCCAGTTCCAGCCGCCGGCTTGGTTTGATCCCGAGGTCACCGCTGATCACACTTATCGGCCCTGCTCCCTGGCATCGTCACACTGACGGGATGCGAGCGGGAGCCGGCATATGAGGTGGTATGGAGAAGCCTCCTCCCTCGCTCTACGCCCGCCACCGTTTCCCTGCCGAGGTGATGAGCCTCGCGGTCTGGCTCTACTTCCGCTTTCCTCTGAGCTTGCGGATGGTCGAGGAGATGCTGGCAGCCTGCGGGGTGGTCAGCCACGAGACGGTTGGCAGCTGGGCTGAGAAGTTCGGACGCGAGCTCGCCAACCGCATCCGCCGACGCGCTCCTCGGCCGGGTGATCGGTGGCATCTCGTTGAGGTGGTGATCCCCATTGCCGGTAAGTGGCCCTGGTTGTGGCGGGCTGTTGATCACGACGGCTTTGTCCTCGATATCCAGGTCCAGAGCTGTTGGGATCGTAAAGCCGCCAAACGCCTGTTGCGAAAACGGCTGAAGAAGAGCGCCATGGCACCGCGAGTGACGGTCACGGACAAATTTGGGTCCTACGGTGCGGCTCGCAGGGAGATGTGCTGAGCACCGGCAGCACAAAGGACTGAATAACCGGGCAGAAAATCCACACCAGCCCACTCGCCGACGAGAGCCCTAGATGAAGCGCTTCAGGTCGACCGGGCAGGCGCAGCGCTATCTTTCGATTCATGATCCAATCAGCAATCAGTTTCACCTCCGACGGCATCAACTCACGACGGCAGACTATCGCAAGGCTCGCAGTGCAGCGTTTGAGACATGGGCGGACATCACCTCTGTGGCGCCCGCCGCCTGAAACTAACCGTTTCTCAGCCCGAATTCTGTCGGACGCCTGTTAATGTGATGATCTCGATCAAACTCCGATCATGGCAGGTGGTAACACGCCCTTCAGAACAGCGTCGCGGCGGATGAAGTGATGGTAGAGCGCTGCGCTGACATGGTGTCAAAACAAGTAGAATTACGGGCCAACCCACCCACCGGTGGAGCGTGAACAGCTGTGTTGCGAGCTCTTCGTTCCTGCCGACGATTCTGGGAACTTACGTGGAGCACCTGAGTTATGGCGCCAGAGCCGTTTTCCGAAAGCCATGAGGCCGGCGATACAGATGCGAAATCCCTTGAGTTCTGCGAAGTCGCCCGCTAATCTCATATCTAAGTCCGCCCGTTGTATAGGGACGGGGGATCTTGAAAACAAACCGCGCGGGCAGTCACCCGGCACGGAACAACGAGCGCCTTGGTCAAGATTTCGCGGTGTCACGACCACTCCCGCATACAACACCACGGACCTCAGGTCTTTCTTTGACCAATGCGCCTCAACGGGATCTCCTGAGCAGCATGGTCACCCGCACCGGCTGCTGGAATACCGACTCGCGCTGGTGCGCCGCTTAGCCCGGCCCCGGCCCACTGATGTTGTCCTGGACCTCGGTTGTGGCAATGGCCATCATCTCCTTGCTCTTGCACCTGAAGTCGCTCGTGGCACTGGGATTGATGTCTCGCCGGGCATGATCGAATTGGCGCGCGCTCGTCTTCGGAGCTCACCTGGGATAGCCAATCTTACGTTTGAGGTGGATGATGCCGAGGAGCTAAAAGGAATCGCGGACCAGTCGATCGATCTGGCGATCTGCATCGGCGCCTTCGAGCACATGCTCGATAAGCGAGCCGTGTTGGCCAGTATCTATAGGGTGCTAAAGTTTGGGGGGCGTTTTTTCTGCTTAACACCGGATGCTGATTACGTTTGGTATCGGAAAATCGCGCCTATGTTGGGGTTTGCCACCAAACATCTTTCCAGCGACCAAATGCTGACCCGCGACGAGTTTTCCGCACTGCTTGATCTGGCTGGATTTCGCGATATTCGGTCTGCTCCCTGGACGTTCATTCCCAAGGGAGATGTGCCCGCCCTCGTTGCGTTACTGCTCGCTGTACTTGATGTAATCGGGCGAAACGCTCGATTAGATTCTCTTCGCGGCGGCCTCTCACTATGGGCCTTGAAGGGAGCGAATCCCATTTAGCAACGAGAGGAGGTCCGTCACGGAGATTTATACTATTCGGCTTGCGGCTCGCGCGAATCCGTCGGATTTAGCGCAATCATCGCTGGATCCGGACTGTGCGCAAGCTTCCACCCAATGAACTGCATGTTGCGTTCGTCGTGCCGGGTGATCTCGCCACGCCAACCGGCGGATATGCCTATGACCGGCGCATCATCCAGGAACTTGGGCGGATGGGTTGGCAGGTGGATGTTCTCGACGTGGGAGATGGCTTTCCGTTCCCGAGCGCTGCGCAGCTCACAGCTGCGATGGCGATACTATCCGCGGTGCCGGCCGGTTGTCCGATTGTTCTCGACGGGCTTGCGTTTGGGGCGCTGCCCGAGGCTGGCGCGCTCCAATCCCACACGCCGCTCATCGCGTTGGTGCACCAACCACTAGCTCTAGACCCGGGTCTCGACACCACGCAGGCAGACATCTTCCGCGAGAGCGAGCGCGCCGCGCTCGCTGCTGCCGCGCGCGTCGTGGTCACGAGTGAGGCAACCGCCCGGATCGTGATCGCCGATTACGACGTTTCGGCTCAGCGCATCAGCGTTGTGCGACCGGGTAATGATCCCGTTCCGCCAGCGTTTGGCAGTAACGACGGCGTCGTTCGGCTTCTCTCGGTCGGTTCGGTGGTGCCGGGCAAAGGATATGATTTGCTGATCGCGGCTATTGCCACCCTTGCCGACATGTCCTGGCAACTGACGATCGCTGGTGACCGGACTCGCAACCCGGTTGCCGCCGCGCAGCTCGACGCCGACATCAAGGCCTACGATCTTGGCGACAGAGTCGCGGTACTCGGCGCCGTGCCACCTGAGCGTATCACCGAACTGTATTTGGCATCCGACTTATTTGTACTCGCGTCGCGTTTCGAGGGGTATGGGATGGCGCTCGCAGAAGCGATCTCGCACGGGCTTCCGGTGGTGTCTACGATGGCGGGTGCGATCCCCGATACAGTGCCTGCGGGGACCGGTCTGCTGGTGCCCCCGGACAATGCGGCCGCATTGGCGTTGGCACTGCGACGTTTGATCAGCGATCCGCTTGAACGGCAGCGGCTCGCCACGAACGCCCGCGCGGCAGCTGCCCAGCTCCCCACTTGGCAAGATTCCGCCCGACTGTTTGTCGGCGCCATCAAGGCGGTCGGGGTATGAGCTGGTTTTTCATCGCCTTGTGGGCTCCATTCCTTCTTGCATGCGCCAATCATAACGATAAGTTTTTGCTGTCGAGATATCTCAAGGAGAAAAGTATCGGATCCATTGTCATACTCTCTTCGCTGTTCAGCGGCGTGGCGATCCCTATCGTATTGTTCATTCAGCCCAATGTGTACGACGTCAGCCTCGTTCAAGGATCTGCGCTTGTCGCGACCGGGATGTTGAGCGTCTTCGCCACTGTTTGTTATCTCTACGCACTCAAAAACGATGAGGCATCTTTCGTCACGCCGTTGAATCAGACAGTGCCCATCTTTGCTTACTTCCTCGGTTATTTCATCATTGGCGAAACGATCACGCTTACTCAAGGATTGGGTTCGCTCGTTATTATTGTTGGCGCGCTTGCATTGTCGTTTGAGTTTGGTCGGCGGGGAATACGGTTCAAGCGAAACGTTGTAGTATTGATGCTAGGAGCTTCCTTCTTGAGTGCAATAAACGGCGTCATTTTCAAGTTGATCGCTGTGGGCACGGGTTTTTGGGTTTCGCTTTCTTGGAGTTTCGGCGGCCAGGTGATAGCCGGTTTGACCTTTCTAATCTGCGTTCCGAGTTACCGCAGAGATTTCCTTGACCTCTTCAAACAACAGAAAGTCGCCGTTGTTGGCCTTGTCGCGTTGAGCGAGACATTGTTAAGCGTCAGCGAAGCAGTCACGCTTTACGCGACGCTCTTGGCGCCCGTTGCGTTAGTTCTTCTTGTGAGTTCATTCCAGTCCCTTTTCGTCTTTACACTCGGTATCATGTTGACACTGTTTTTTCCTCGCGTCGCTAAGGAATCACTGGGCCGCATGAAGATGCTGCAAAAGAGCGTAGGAATTAGCCTCATGCTCGTCGGTGGTTTCTTAATCAGCAGATAAGATCAGATGGTCTCGCTTCAAGGTCTGATCGAGTTAGGCAAGGCACTTGGTGCGGCGCACGAGTCCGGTAATGGGATGGTCCGGTCGTGCTCCTGCTCCGCTTGCTCGTAAGCTGTGGGGCTTCGAGCTGCGCAAGGAACACGTCCCATATCCCGGTTTTCCGAAGCTATTGCAGAGGCGCTACAACGATCGACCATGTCATTTGTGGCGCTCAAGACGCCGGAGCAGACGGACCTCCTCGCCCTGCATCGCGTGCGCTCGCGCTTGGTCAGTCAACACACGGGCGTCACCAACCAGATCCGCTGTTCCCCTCTTTGAGTGCGGCATCACCGTGCGCCAGGGGCTCGGCCCTTGCGACGGGTCTTGCTAGGTATCCTCGTTCTTACTCTGACGGCCTGTTGCTCCGCATCGGTCATCTCATTGCCGATCTGGCTGAGGATCGGCGTCAGCTCGACGAGCACATTGCTGCCGTCTCGGCCGAGATCGAGGCGCAAGCTGCTCAAGATGAGCACTGTCAGCGCCTGATGAGCGTGCCAGGTGTGGGGCCGATCATCTCGTCGGCCGTGGTGGTGACGATTGGGACCGGGACCGGGTTCAAGCAGGGGCGGGACTTCGGCGCTTGGCTCAGGCTGATGCTGAAGTAGGAGTCGACCGACGACCGCACGATCCTGGGCAAGATCTCCAAACGCGGTAACAAGTACCTGCGGACGCTCTTCCTCCAAGCGGCTCACATCGTTCTAAGGTCTGTGGGGATTCACGAGAGCTTGGGCTTATGATTCAAGCTCTTGATGGATCGCTATGTATTGACGGATGCCCAGTGGGCGAAGATGGAGCCGCATTGTCTGGGTAAGCCAACCGAC